>JARRQB010000134.1:0-9401 GCA_037382265.1 Gammaproteobacteria bacterium
GCCGCGCAGCGAGCCAGGCGGCGAGTGTCGGGTCGTCCAGCGCCCGCACGGACAGATTGACCGCGATCTCGAGCGCCCGCTCGGGCGCGCCGGCCTGCGCCGCTGCCAGCACCCGCAGCGCCTCGTCGAGCGCCCAATGAGTGAGCGCCGTAATCATCCCGGTCTGCTCGGCGAGCGGCAGGAAGCGCATCGGCTCGAGTTCCCCGTACACCGGGTGCTGCCAGCGCATAAAGGCCTCGAAGGCCTCGCGCCCCGGCGCGTGCAGGTCCCGCTTCGGCTGGTAGACCAGCCGCAGTTCGCCCCTTTGGACCGCGGCCGGAAGATCCGCCAGCAAGGCAAGCCGGTCCGGCCCCGTATCCGCTTCCTCGGCCGGCGAATAGGCCGCGAACCGCTCCGGTGATTCCTTGGCGCGGTCCAGCGCCACCTCGGCGTGCTGCAGCAGGGTGCGCGGGTCCCGGGCGTGGTCCGGGAACAACGCCAGGCCGACATCGAAGTGCACCGCCAGCTGCGTCCCCAGCAGCTCGCAAGGCTCGGCCAGACCACCCATCACCTTGGCCACGATCAGCTCCGCCTCGGCGCGGTCGCCGACCCGCGCCAGCAGGGCGAACTCGTCGCCCGGCACCCGTGCGACGGTGTCTACGTCGCGCAACAGGCCGCGGATGCGACGACCGAGTCGCCGCAATACCTCGTCACCCAACTCGCGGCCGAAGGCCTCGTTGACGCGGCGAAAGTGATCCAGGTCCACCAGGATCAGCGCAACGCGGCGGCCGTCGCGAGTCGACTCGGTGATGGCGCGCTGCAGCCTTTCCTCCAGCAGCGGCAGTCCCGGCAGGCCGGTAAGGGGGTCGAGCAGTGCGGCCGGTGCCGCGACCGCCGGCGGCACCACACCCCGACCGAGCCGGCGGACCGCCACGACCAGGACGATGCCGATCAGTATGAGCAGAAGCGCCTTGCGCAGCAGCGCGGGCGCGCCGGGCGTCAGGGCCGCGTCGATCAGACTCGCGCCCGCCGCGACCAGGAAAGCGACCACTGCCAGGGCCCGCAGCCGGCGCCGCGCTCTGACACTGCCGGCGGGTTCTCGGGCGGCATCGGCGACCAGCTTGGTTTGCGCGTGCATCGCTACAGCATACATCCGGCAGCGCGCCACCGCCGCCCCCGGCGCAGGCCATTACCGCAACGAATCCGGGTTGGAAGCGGGTTGTGCTAACGCTATATTGTTAGTTTCTGTAGGGTAATCGAGACAGAAGAAGGGTGAGCCAGATGGCAGATTGGGTTCCGGGTACAGTGATCGACACCCGGCAGTGGAACGAGACGCACTTCTCCGTGCGCATCGACGCTCCGGTGGAGGATTTCCAGGCGGGCCAGTTCCTCAAGGTGGGTCTCGACGTCGGCGACGAGCGGGTCGGGCGGGCGTACTCCTTCGTGAACGCGCCGCACGAGCGCCCGCTGGAGATCTTCTTCAATACCGTACCCGAGGGTCCGCTGAGCAACCGCCTGGCCAGCCTGCGCTCCGGCGACAGCATCTGGGTAACGCCCAAGGCCAACGGCATGCTGACGCTGCGCGAGGTCCGCCAAGACGCCCGCGAACTCTGGCTGCTGGCCACCGGCACGGCGATAGGACCCTTTCTGTCGATCTTGCGCACGCACGCTCCCTGGGAGCGTTTCGAGCGCGTCGTGCTCGCCTACGGGGTGCGCCGGGCACGCGACTTGGCGTACCAGGACCTGGTCGCCGAACTGCGCGAGCTGCATCCCGAACGGCTTGCCTACGTCCCGCTGGTGACCCGCGAGCGGGTCGACGGCGCGCTGGCCCGACGTATTCCAGCCGCGCTCGAAGACGGCAGCCTGGAGCGGCGGGCAAGGCTGCGATTGGACCCCGCGCGCGCACACGCGATGCTGTGCGGCAATTCCGGCATGATCAAGGATGCCGCGGCCGTACTCGAGGCGCGCGGCCTGACCCGCCATCGGCGCAACGAACCCGGCCACTACAGCCTCGAGAAGTATCACTGACACGCGGGCTCGCGGCGGCAAGGTCGGCGGGGTTACAGTGACGATCCGCTCATCAAGCCCAGGGCCGTCCGCAAAACTCGCATGAAAAAAACCTCTTACTCCGCCCCGTCGCGGCTGGGGTCACAAGCCCACCAACGCGGCCACGACAAGGTCAGCCGCATTCCGGTCAAGGTGCAGGCCGGGCCGGAACCCTTGCGCAAGCCCGCCTGGATCCGCGCCAAAGCACCGACCGGTCGAGGTGTGACCCGCATCAAGCGCATCCTGCGCGAGCGCCACCTCAGTTCGGTGTGCGAGGAGGCGATGTGCCCCAACCTCGGCGAGTGCTTCAGCCACGGCACCGCCACCTTCATGATCATGGGCGACATCTGCACCCGGCGCTGCCCCTTCTGCGACGTCGCGCACGGCAGACCCGCCGCCCTGGACCCGGAAGAACCGCGCCAGCTCGCCGAGGCCATCCTCGAGATGGGGTTGCGCTACGTGGTGGTGACCTCGGTCGACCGGGACGACCTGCGCGACGGCGGTGCCGCGCACTTCGCCCGCTGCATCGAGGCCATCCGCGAACGCTCGGCCCAGACCACGATTGAAGTCCTGGTGCCCGACTTTCGCGGGCGCATGGACGAGGCTCTGGCCGCCCTGCGCGAGTGTCCGCCCGACGTCTTCAACCACAACCTCGAGACCGTCCCGCGCCTCTACCGGGAGGCCCGCCCCGGCGCGGACTACGCCTGGTCGCTGGCGTTGCTGCAGCGGTTCAAGGCCGAACACCCCGACATCCCGACCAAGTCCGGCCTGATGCTGGGCCTGGGGGAAGACGACGCCGAGGTCGAGCAAGTCATGCGCGATCTGCGGGCCCACGCCTGCGACATGCTCACCCTCGGCCAGTACCTGCAGCCGAGCCGTGATCATCTGCCCGTTCGGCGCTTCGTGCCACCCGAGGGGTTCGCGCGGCTGGGCGAGGCGGCCGAGAACCTGGGGTTCGCCAACGTCGCCAGTGGGCCCATGGTACGTTCCTCGTACCACGCCGATCTCCAGGCCAGGCCCGTCCTGAGCGCGCCGTGAGCGGGGATCTGGCCCTGCGGGCCGTGCTCAAGGCCCTGGCGCTGCCGCCGGGGCTGTTCGTGGTGCTGTTGCTGCTGGCCGTCATGGCGTGGCACAGCTTCCTTGGCCGGTTCCTGGCGGTGCTGACGGCGGCGCTCATCTACCTGCTGAGCACCGGCTTCGCAGTCGGCTGGCTGGCCCTGGGGCTCGAGGTCTACCCGCCGGTAACGGCCGCCCAGCTGCGAGAACAGGGCGTGCAGGCGCTGGTGGTGCTGATGGCCGGCCGCCAGACCGGCGCCCCGGAATACGGCGGCCGCGACACGGTGTCGCGCTTCAGCATGGACCGAATCGCCTATGCGGTGGAGCTGCACCGGCGCACGGGGCTGCCGATCATCCTGAGTGGCGGGCGGGCCGGTGCCGACGGACCGCCGCTCGCGGAACTCGGCCGCGAGGTCCTGGAAGGCCTGTTCGACGTGCAACCGCTTGCCGTCGAGGTTGAGAGCGCGAACACCTGGGAAAACGCCACCGGCCTGGCGGCCCTGCTCGCCGAGCGGCGCATCGGCCGGGTGGCCGCGGTGACCCACGCCTGGCACATGCGACGCGCGCTGTACAGCCTCCAACTGGCCGGTATCGACGCGGTCGCCGCCCCAACCTACTTCGTCGGCGACACCGACGGCGAATTCAGCTGGCGCGACTGGCTGCCGAGTATCAACGCCCTGCACGACAGCACCCATCTGCTGCACGAGTACCTCGGCGGCTGGTGGTACCGCGCGTGGCACGGCCCGCTCGCCCCAACCGAGACGCCGCGCGGACACAGCGCGGCGCGATAGTCGCCGCGGCGTTGCTGACGCAACGAATTCCACCCTGACCGGTCGTCACTCGGCGTCGGCGAGGTGCTCATCGTAGCGCTCCATCAGGTAGCACAGGCAATCCTGCCGGATCACGTCCTCGTTCAGGGTCAGCATCGAAGGCATGACCGGCGTGCGCAGCCGCAACTCACCGTCCTCGAGGACGAAGTAGCGTTCGGCGACATCCCGGTTGGCCTCGCTGCGCACGTCGCGCACCGCGCCGTCGGGCCGGTGCACACGCCCGAAACCGAGAGGTGCAGACAGGCCTCGAGGTAGTCGAGCGCGTGTTCGGTGCCGTGCCCCTGGCCGACCTTGCCGCACTCCAGGATGACCGAGGGGCCCAGCGGCGCCATCGCCATCGACGCGACCCCGCACGGGCGCACGAAGTACACCACGGTGCGCCCGAACATGGCGGCCAGGTGCAGGTAACGGTTGTCGATGACGTTGATGCAAGCGTAGTGCGGGTTGAGGCCGGTGTTGTTGTGCAGGTCCACGCTGGCGAAGACGCCGCGCGCGGCCATGCGCGCCACCACGCCCGCCATCAGCGCATGTTCGGGGGTGCCTGCGGACTCGCAGCCGGGCCACACCCGGTTTCCTGGGTTACTGGGCGGCGGCGGCCGCCGTGTTACCCACGAACAGGCTCAGCGCGCGCGGCAACAAACCGATGCGTCCGCCGGACACATAGGACTGCAATAGCCTACGAACGGCGTCCCAGCCGGTGGGTTCGTTGCCGTGCATCAGCACACTGACGAACAGCGCGGGCTCGCGCCGGCCCGCCAGATGGAACAGCGTCGGCCCGCCCAGTCGGCCGTGCAGCGCCGCGGCGGGCAAGTCGAGCAGGTCGGCGGGCAGGTCGTCGCGTTCGGTGAGCAGGGGGGTTACTGGGGCCATTCGTGCACCGGCTGGTCAGCTCGTTGATGGGTCAGATAGCGGCGCACCAGGCCCTCGAAATCCGGGCCGTGCGCCTGGATCCAGGCACGCTGCCAGTACGCGCCCGTGCGTCTGCTAGCGACGCGCTGCTCGACGATACCGAGCCAGCGCGTTCGCTCCTCGGCCGCTACGCCGAGCCGGGCCAGCCCGTGTGCGGCCATGGGCAGCAGGCGCTCGCGCAGCAGGTCGGCAACCGCGCCGCGGCGCCCCTGCCACACCACTTCCGCCTCGAGACCGTGGCGCGCGGCCGCGTAGAAGTTGCTGCGCGCCTCCTCGAAGGCCACGTAGTCCTCGGGCGGACGGGGGTCGGACAGGGCCACCGCCATGGCGCCGAAGAAGAACGCGGCGTTGGCTATCGCGTCGGCCGCCGTCGGACCGGACGGGGCGACCCGGTGTTCGATGCGCAGGTGCGGGCTGCCGTCGGCCGAAAAGCCGACCAGCGGCCGGTTCCACCGCCAGATAGTGCCGTTGTGCAGCCGCAAGTGGGCGAGCTGTTCGGAGGGCTGGTCCATCAGGGTGGGCAACAGCACCGGGTAGCGATCGCGGTTGGCCTCGAAGCACTCGAGGATCGAGTCCTCGGCGTAGCGCGTGCCGAAGGTCACCCGCCGCGAGTCGTTCGAGCCGCCGACGGCAACCGCCTGCTCGAACAGCGGGATGCGGGTCACCGCCCACAAGTCCTTGCCGAACAGATAGGGCGAGTTGGCGGACAGGGCGACCATTGGCGCCGACAGCATCGTCGCCGCGTTGAAGGCCCGCACCGCCCGCCCCGCGTCGACCATGAGGTGGATCTGAAACGAGGTCGCCGCAGCCTCGAGCATGACGTCGTGGTGTTCGAGGCGCATGGTTTCCTCGCCACGGATGTCCAGTTCGATGGGTCGGCCGTGGCGCAGGCGAAAGACCTGGTCGTTGAGCGCACGAAAGCGCTGCATCGAGGACATGTTGCCGAGCGTGAGGTCCGCCTGGCGTACGGTGGGCAGGATGCCCACCATCATCACGTGTGCGCCCAGCTGCGCGGCGGCGGTTTCGCAACGTCGCCACAACGCGGCCAGGTCGTCGTGCATGGTGTCCAGGGTCCGCGCCCCCAGCGCGCGCGGCGGGGTGTTCAGTTCGACGTTGAAGGTGGACAGTTCGGGCACGACCAGCGGATCGTCCAAAGCGGCGAGAAACCGATCGTTCACCGGCGCCGGCCAGCCGCGCCCGTCGATCAGCCAGGCCTCGAGCTCGAAGCCGCCGAGCGGCTCGTCACAGGCCAGCCGACCCTCGCTGATCCACGCGCCCAACAACTCGGTTTCCCGCGCCAGACGACGACGGAATTCGTCGAAGTGTCCCTCGGTGAACCGGCTGTCGGCGATCTCCTGCCCCATAGCCGGAGATTAGCCGGATCGCGCGGACAAAGTCTCGTCGAGTTGCGCCAGCCGGGCCGGGGTGCCGACGTCGACCCAGCCGCCGAGGTGGTGTTGCCCGCCCACCCGGCCGGCGGCCATCGCCGCGCGCAGCAGCGGGGCCAGCGGAAAGGCGCCGGGGCGGCAGCCGGCGAACAGACCCGGGCGATACACCCCGACCCCGGCGAAGGTCAGGCGCGGCCGGCCCTCGGCAGCGACGCGATCGCCGATCAGGCGGAAGTCGCCCTCCGGATGGTGGGGCGGATTGTCGACCAGCAGCAACTCGGCCAGGTCCTCGCCTGCCAGGGCGAGCGCGCCGGGGTCGACGTCGGTCCAGATATCCCCGTTGACCACCAGAAAGGGGCCGTCGCCGAGCAGCGGCAGCGCGTGGAAGATGCCGCCGCCGGTCTCGAGCGCCCGCCCCTCGCCCTCGGCGGAGTAACGGATCGACACCCCCCAACGGCCACCGTCGCCCAGCGTCTGCTCGATCAGATGGCCCAGGTGGGCGTGGTTGATGACGATGCGCCGCAGACCGGCTGCGGCGAGCCGTTCGATGTGCCAGACGATGAGCGCCTTGCCGCCGACCTCGAGCAGGGGCTTGGGGAGTCGGTCGGTGAGTGGACGCATGCGCTCGCCGCGACCGGCGGCGAGAATCATCGCCACGGTCGGAGCGTGGCGGATTCGCTCGGGTTCGGGCTCCTCGGAAGCCATGACGAAGAGGGATCTAGGTTCCGGGCGCTAGATACGGGGGTTTCTGTGCGACGCCGCCGCAACCCGAATTTGATCCGCGACGAAGTCGCTCAACACCTAGCACCTCGTTCCTCGTTGCTTGCCGTCAGCCTTTCATGGAAGAGAAGAATTCCTGGTTGGTTTTGGTGACCTTGAGCTTGTCGAAGAGGAATTCCATCGCCGCCAGTTCGTCCATGGGGTGGAGAATCTTGCGCAGGATCCACATCTTCTGCAGCTCGTCCGGCTTCATCAGCAACTCTTCGCGCCGAGTGCCCGAGCGGTTGATGTTGATGGCGGGAAAGATGCGCTTCTCGGCGATGCGCCGGTCGAGATGCACCTCCATGTTGCCGGTACCCTTGAACTCCTCGTAGATCACGTCGTCCATGCGCGAGCCGGTGTCGATCAGCGCCGTCGCGATGATGGTCAACGAACCGCCTTCCTCGACGTTGCGGGCGGCGCCGAAAAAGCGCTTCGGCTTCTGCAGGGCGTTGGCGTCGACACCGCCGGTCAGCACCTTGCCCGACGACGGAATCACCGTGTTGTAGGCACGCGCCAGGCGGGTGATGGAGTCGAGCAGGATAACCACGTCGCGTTTGTGTTCGACCAGCCGCTTGGCCTTCTCGATAACCATCTCAGCCACCTGCACGTGGCGCGTCGCCGGTTCGTCGAAGGTCGAGGAGATGACCTCGGCACGTACCGAGCGTTGCATCTCGGTCACTTCCTCGGGCCGCTCGTCGATGAGCAGAACGATGAGATAGCACTCCGGGTGGTTGTGGGCGATCGACTGGGCGATGTTCTGCATCAGCATCGTCTTGCCGGCCTTGGGCGGGGAAACGATCAGGCCGCGCTGGCCTTTTCCGATCGGAGCGCACAACTCGATGGTGCGTGCAGTGATGTCCTCGGTGCTGCCGTTGCCCAGTTCCAGGTCGAACTTCTTGTTCGCGAACAGCGGAGTGAAGTTCTCGAACAGAATCTTGTTCTTGGCGTTCTCGGGCCTGTCGAAGTTGATCTCGCTGACCTTGAGCAGCGCGAAGTAGCGTTCGCTGTCCTTGGGCGGCCGGATCTTGCCCGAGATGGTGTCGCCGGTGCGCAGGCTGAAGCGGCGGATCTGGCTGGGCGACACATAGATGTCGTCCGGACCGGCCAGGTAAGACGAGTCCGCGGAACGCAGGAAGCCGAAGCCGTCCTGGAGGATCTCCAGCACGCCGTCGCCGTAGATGTCCTCCCCCTTCTTGGCGTGCGCCTTGAGGATGGAGAAGATCACATCCTGTTTGCGCGACCGCGCCATACCCTCGATGTTCATCGACTGGGCCAGCTCGACCACCTCGGTGGCCGGCATTTTTTTGAGTTCTGTCAGGTTCATGATGGTTCTACTGTGCGCCGGATGGCTGTTGCGTTGATCGAATGGGCGGGGACGCGCCCGCCGGTCATTGAGCGTTAACGGGGAAAACGGGGCCTGGGCCGGTCAACGGGGCGACACCCCGGCCCCCGGCCGCGACGGCGCTCACGCGGGCGCCGGTCGCCGTGGATCTGTTGGAGCCGCGTCGCGGCTCACACGTTGCTGTCGATAAAAGCCGTCAGCTGCGACTTCGAAACCGCGCCGACCTTGGTCGCCTCGACCTCGCCGTCTTTGAACAGCATCAACGTCGGGATGCCGCGGATGCCATAGCGCGGCGGGGTATTCGGGTTCTCGTCGATGTTCAGCTTGGCGATCCTGAGCCGCCCGGCGTATTCGTCGGCGATCTCGTCGAGCACGGGCGCGATCATCTTGCACGGGCCGCACCAGTCCGCCCAGTAGTCAACGAGCACCGGCTCGCCCGACTTGAGCACTTCTTCTTCGAAGGTATCGTCCGTTACGTGAACGATTTTATCACTCACTGATTGTTCTCCGTTGTGGATTGCGGACACGCCGCGGCCCGATTGCTGCCGAACGACGTGCACCTGGGAATGCTGGATCAGCCGAGGCGACTCGACAAGGGTTCAGGAGGTGGAAACCAGACGCTGGAAACAAGGCCGGAGCGGCAATAGCGCAATTGGAGCCTATAAAGTCCGCGTTTGCAAGCCCCAGGTGTTTGAAAATGCTGGTATCCTCGCCGCCATGACAGAAAAACACCTCACGGACACGCGATTCGACAGCTTCGGCCTTTCGGAAGACATCATGAAAGGCGTCACCGACGCCGGCTTCGAGAACTGCACCCCGATCCAGGCGGCTACCCTGCCGGTCGCCCTCGATGGTCGCGACGTGGCCGGCCAAGCCCAGACCGGGACCGGCAAGACCGCTGCCTTTCTTCTTGCCACCCTGCACATGCTCGAGTCGGAACCGGCCTCCGAACAGCGGCGACCCAACCAGCCGCGCGCCCTGATGGTGGCGCCGACACGGGAACTGGCCATCCAGATCCACAAGGACGCTACCGTGCTGGCGCGCCACACCCCGTACAAGGTCGAGGTGGTGTACGGCGGTGCGGGCTAC
>JARRQB010000134.1:9490-10363 GCA_037382265.1 Gammaproteobacteria bacterium
CATTTTGATCGGCACCCCGGGCCGGCTCATCGACTACTTCAAGCAGCGCGTGTTCGACCTGCGCGAAGTCCAGGTGGTCGTATTGGACGAGGCCGACCGGATGTTCGACCTCGGCTTCATCAAAGACATCCGCTACCTGTTGCGCCGTTGCCCGCCGCCGGACAAACGGCTCGGCATGCTGTTCTCCGCCACCCTCTCCTACCGGGTGACGGAACTGGCCTACGAGCACATGAACAACCCCGAGTTGATCAAGATCGAGCCCGAGCGGGTCACCGCCGAGCGGGTGAGCGAAGCTGCCTACATGACGGCCAACGAGGACAAGATACCCCTGCTCATCGGCCTGCTGCGCAACTGGAAAGACGCGCGCGCCATCGTGTTCGTGAACACCAAGCGCGCCGCCGACGTCGTCTGGGGCTATCTCGAGGGCAACGGCTTCGAGGCCGCCATCCTGTCGGGCGACGTGCCGCAACCGAAACGCATGAGCCTGTTGAAGAAGTTCACCTCGGGCGAGGTGTCGGTGCTGGTCGCAACCGACGTGGCCGCACGCGGTCTGCACATCCCGGCCGTGACCCACGTCATCAACTACGACCTGCCCGAAGATCGCGAGGACTACGTCCACCGCATCGGCCGCACCGCGCGGGCCGGCGCCTCAGGCGACGCCATCAGCTTCGTGTGCGAGACCTACGCCTTCTCCCTGCCCGACATCGAGGACTACATCGGCCACAAGGTTCCGGTGGCGAGCATCGACCAGGGCCTGCTGGCCGAGGTCGACCCGCGCAGCCGGGTGCGCGTGGAACGCAAGAAGCCTCGCCGCGACGGCGGCGGCCGACGCCCCGAGGGCGCCCGGCGCTCCGGCGAATCGCGGCCCAAGGG
>JARRQB010000135.1:0-6102 GCA_037382265.1 Gammaproteobacteria bacterium
GCTTGAACTTGTGCTCGTGGCGAAAAAGCGCACAATCGGTGTCACTGTCCTCACCAACCGCGAACGCCAATGTCGCAAAAGACTGCAGAGTACCTGACCACCAAGGAACTGGCGGAGTTGCTCCGCATCACCGAGCGCAAAGTGTACGACCTCGCCGCTTCCGGCCAGGTCCCCTGTTCGCGGGCCATGGGCAAGCTGCTGTTCCCTAGGCGGGAGATCGACAGCTGGCTTGCGCGCGGGCGGACCGGCAGCGCCGGCGCGCCCGCCATGCGCCGCGAGAACGTCCTGCTCGGCAGCCACGAACCCCTGTTGGAATGGTCCCTGCGCGAGTCGGCCTGCGGCCTCGCAACGTTGCTCGACGGCAGCGTCGACGGTCTCGACCGCTTCGAACGCGGTGAAGGCGTGGCGTCGGGTTTGCACCTGCCCGATGCCGCGGGCGACGGCTGGAACACTGGCTCTGTGCGCGAACGTTTCGCGCCGCAGCCGGTGGCCCTGCTCGAGTTCGCGTGGCGCGCACGCGGCCTGATCGTCGCGCCCGGTCGCGAATCCGAGCTGGCGGGCATCACGGCCCTCGAGGGTCGCCGCGTCGTCCCGCGGCAGAACGCCGCCGGCAGTCAGGTGCTGCTCGAACGACTCATGACCGAGGCCGGCCTGGCGACCGATGCCGTGGTCTGGACCGACACTGCACGCACCGAGTCGGACGCCGCTTTGGCGGTGCTCGAGGGCAAGGCCGAGGCGGCTCTCGGCCTGGGGGCGGTCGCCGACCAGCTGCGGCTCGGGTTCGTGCCGGTCGTGCGTGAACGCTTCGACATTTTGGTTGACCGCCGCGCCTGGTTCGAACCATCGTTGCAGCGCCTGTTCAACTTTTTCAGCTCGGACAAGTTTCAGACCCGGGCGCGACAAATGGCGGGCTACGACACCGACGGCCTGGGCAAGGTGCGGTTCAACGGTGGCTGAGACCCCTCAACCGTTGATCGCCGGCCGGTCGAGCGAGTTGAATCCGCCCGCTGCCGCGCAGCCCCGGCTGCGCCGACGCGTAGGACGACACCTTCGGTTACTCCGCGTTCGGGAAGAACAGCTGCTGACCGCCAAGCTGGTAGGCCGCGATAGCGGCCTGACCCTCCCGCCTTGACGTGGGGGTGCTTCTTCGGGTTGACTAGGATGACGCCGTACTGGTTGAACAGATCGTCGTCGCCCTCGACCGCGATTCGGTAATCGCCCTTGTTCTTGAAGCTGATCCAGGTACCGCGATCGGTCAAGGCGTAGGCGCCCATACCGACCGCCGCGTTCAACGTGGCCCCCATGCCGGAACCGGTTTCACGATACCACTGGCCACTGGCAGCCGTCGGGTCGACGCCCGCGGCCTGCCACAGGCGCACCTCTTTTTTGTGGGTACCGGAGTTGTCGCCGCGCGAGGCGAAAGTGGCCTTCGCCGCCGCAATCTTGGCGAGCGCATCGGCGGCGTCCTTCGAACCGGCGATGCCGGCCGGGTCCGAGGGCGGACCGACGATGACGAAGTCGTTGTACATCACATCGAAACGCTCGACCCCGTAGCCCTCGGCGACGAACTTCTCCTCCGCCGGTTTGGCGTGGACCAGCAGCACGTCGCCGTCGCCGTTCTGCGCGTTCTTGATAGCCTGGCCGGTGCCGACCGCGACCACGTTGACCTGGATGCCGGTCTTGGCGGTGAACTTGGGCAGGATGTCGTCGTACAGCCCCGAGTTTGCCGTCGAGGTCGTCGACTGCAGGATGATCGACTTGTCGGCGGCCCCGGCGTTCGTCGCCAGCAGCGCACCGGCCAGGCAGAACGGCAGGGCCAGTTTCGCAAGACGTCTTTTGAACATCGGTTTCTCCTCTTTAGCGATTCAGGTGTGACGCAAAATCAGGCGGCCCTCGAGGTAGTCGCGCGCCGCCTGCGACGCCGGATGGTCGAAGAACTGCGCAGCGCGGCTGTGTTCGGCCAGCTGCCCGCGGTTCAGGAACACGACGTCGTCCGCCAACCGGCGTGCCTGACCGAGGTCGTGGGTGACGAACACGATCTTGGTGCCCCGTTCGTGGGCACGCTTGACGATCGTCTCGATGGCCGCCGTGGATGCGGGGTCCAGGCTGGCGGTCGGTTCGTCGAGGAACAGGACCTCCGGGTCGAGCACCAGGGCGCGGGCAAGGCTCAGGCGCTGCTGCTCGCCGCCGGACAGCAGGCGCGCCGGCTGATTGGCCTGGGCCTCCAGCCCCACTTCGCGCAGCACGTCGTGCACTCGGCCGGGCCGGCGCACGTGCCGTAGGCCCAGGACGAAGCGGATGTTGGCCGCCACGGAGCGGCGCAGCAGGACCGGGCGCTGAAACACCATCGCCTGGCGCAGCCGCAGCGCTTTGTCGAGCCGGCGCCCGTCCCACGACACCTGCCCTGCGGTGGGCTGCAACAGCCCGTGCATCAAGCGCAGCAGCAGGCTCTTGCCCGCGCCGTTCGGCCCGAGCACCACGGTGAAGGTGTCGCTCGGAAGGTCGAGATCGATGCCGTGGATCAGGCGCGAACCGCCCACCTCGTAAGCCAGACCCCGCGCCGCGCCGCGCGGCGCGCGCACCTGGCGTTCAGCGGACTCGACCGCGTACGTTCCCTGTCCGGGTCTCTGCTTCAAGGCAGCCTCATGCATACGCAAACCTCGCTGCGGTGAGTCGCATGGCCATCACGCCCGCGTTGACCGAAAGCGCGATGACGATCAGCACGATGCCCAGCGCAAGGGCGAGGGCGAGATCGCCCTTCGAGGTTTCGAGCGCGATCGCCGTGGTCATCACGCGGGTGAGGTGATCGATGTTGCCGCCGACGATGATCACGGCTCCGACTTCAGCGACGGCTCGCCCAAAACCGGCCAGCGCCACGGTGAGCAGGCTGTAGCGGGCGTCCCACAGCAGGGCGGCTACGGCGGCATGCCTGGCCACCGACAGCGAACGGAATTGCTCGTCGTACTCGGCGTGCAGTTGTTCGATGATCTCGCGTGACAGGGCAGCGACGATCGGCGTGATCAACACCGCTTGGGCGACGATCATGGCCGTTGGCGTGTAGAGCAGCCGCAGCCAGCCGAGTGGGCCGGCGTTCGACAGCAGCAAGTAGATGAGCAGGCCGACCACCACGGGGGGCAGCCCCATCAGGGCGTTCAACAGGATGATGACGGCAGTGCGGCCGCGAAACCGGCCCATGCCGACCGCCGCACCGAGCGGCAACCCGATCAGACAGGCGATCGCGACGGCCGACAGGCTCACCTTGAGCGAGAGGGCGACGATCTCCAGCAGATCAGCGTCGGCGTTGACGACCAGCCCGAAGGCCAGCGCGAAGGCGTCCCCGAAATCCTGCATTTTGTGTTGTCATCATGAAAATATTTCGTTCGATAGGCGAGATTGCGGGATTCTTTCACACAAAGCAAGGCCGGTCCCACCGTCTTGCGCGTCGGTGCAGTCGAGCCTCCGCGGCGCCCGCCGGCTTGAACGCGGCCCCCCCGGTTCGCCAAACTGGGTGCTTTCCCCGCTAACCCGTGTACGGCCATGAGAACGACCTTCGATCGCCACCCGCCGGCCGAGGCCTTTGCCTGGACGGACCGCCTGACGACCGCGCGCCGGCACGAGTGCGTCGCCCTCGCCGACGCGGCGGGCAGGATCCTGGGGCGGGACGTCCGAGCCGCGACCGACGCGCCCGCCGAGTCGCTGGCCGCGGTCGACGGCTATGCGGTGATCGCCGCGGACATCCACGGCGCCACCGATTACAGCCCCCTGCCCCTGCGTGTGAGCCAGACCGGCGAACGGCTGCGGCCCGGTCACGCCACGCCCGTGCAGGCCGGCGACCCCATACCGCCGAACGCCGACGCGGTCGTGGCGCTCGACGCCTGCGAGGCGTTCGGCCCCGTGCTGCAGGTGAGCAGCGCACCGGCGATCGGCGACGGGACGGTTCGTCCCGGCGAAGAGTGCCGGCGGGGCGATCTGCTCTACCCCGCGGGACATCGGCTGCGGCCGCAAGACCTCGCACGTACCGCCCTGGCCGGGCTCGACGAACTGCCCGTGTTTGCCCGCCCGCGGGTCGCCGTCGTGCTGGCCGGCCGGTTTGCGCGGGACGTCGACGGCCCGATGCTCACCGCCCTGGTCCGGCGCGACGGCGGGGATTTGGTCGGCGTCGAGCGCGCCGGCGACGCGGCCAGCCTCGGCGTGCTGCTGACGGGAGACGACTGCGACCTCGTGCTGGTGGCGGGCGGCACCGGCTTCGGCGCCGCCGACTTTACGGTAGCCACGCTGGCCGAGGTGGGCGCCGTGGAACTCGACGGCGTCGCACTGCACCCCGGCGAGACGCTGGCGCTCGGCCGGGTCGGCGACACCCCCGTGGTGTCGCTTCCCGGTTCGCCACTGGCTTGCCTGTTCGCGTACGATGCCTGCGCCGCGCGAGCGCTGCGCCGCCTCGCAGGCCGCGACGGCGAGTGGCCGTATCTCGGCCGCCGCCTGACCCTGACCCGCAAGATCAGCTCGACCATCGGCCGCATGGAGTTTTGCCGGGTGCGCGTGACTGGCGGTGAAGCCGAACCGCTGGCTACCGCCGAGGACCGACTGCTCGCGACCGCGGCCGAGGCGGACGGCTTCGTGGTGGTACCGCCGCGGCGCGAAGGCCACCCCGCCGGCAGCGTCGTCGAGGTGCTGCTGTACGACCCGATCAACTGAACCCGGACGGAGGACACCTATGGTCGATGCGACGACCCTGATGGAGCGGCGCACTGCAGCCAGCCAACGACAGTTCCTCGACGTCATGTCCGCCGAGGAGGCGCTGCAGCGGTTTCACGACGCGCTGCAGCCGGCGCCGCTGGGCGTCGAGCGGGTGACGTTGGCCGAGGCCCTGGGGCGGGTGATCGGCGAGGACGTCGCCGCCCCGGTCGACGTACCCGGGTTCGACCGCGCCAATGTCGACGGCTTCGCCTTGCGGGCGGAAGACACCGTGGGCGCGACCGAATCGTCTCCGCGTTCGCTCGAGCTCACCGACGAGGTGCTCACGCCCGGCCGGCAGCCGCGGGTCACCGTGGGCCCGGGCCGTGCCACCGTGATCGCCACCGGCGGCATGCTGCCACGCGGCGCCGATGCCGTGGTGCTGGTCGAGCAGACCGAACTCGTCGAAGACGGGCCGACGCTGCGGGTGCGAATCAGCAAGGCCGTGGCGCCGGGCAGCTTCATCACCTTCGCCGGGACCGACATCGGGCGCGGCGAAACCGTTCTGCGTGCCGGGCAGCTCCTGACCTCGCGCGAGATCGGGCTGTTGGCCGCGGTCGGGCTCGCCGAAGTCGCGGTGTACCGCCGTCCGCGCGTCGCGGTGGTCTCGACCGGGGACGAACTGGTCGCGCCGGGCGAACCGCCGCGCACCGGCGGGGTGTACGACTCCAACGGCGCCATCGTCGCCGCCGCCGTCGAGGAACTCGGCTGCGAGGCCGTGCGGCTCGGAGCCGTCACCGACGACCGCGCGCAGCAGGAACGGGTCCTCGCCGAAGGGCTGACCTGCGACGCGGTAATCCTCTCCGGCGGCACGTCCAAAGGGGCCGGCGACCTGTCCTACGAGGTCGTCAGCGCCCTGTCCGACCCGGGCATCGTGGTCCACGGCGTGGCGATCAAGCCGGGCAAGCCGCTGTGCCTCGCGGCCACTGCGGGCAAGCCGGTGGTGATCCTGCCCGGCTTCCCCACCTCGGCCATCTTTACCTTTCAACAGTTCGTGGCACCGGTACTGCGCCGCATGTCCGGCATCCCGCCCGAGAGCCAGCAGGAGCTCGACGCCACCCTGCCCATTCGCGTCACCTCCGAGGCGGGTCGTACCGAGTTCTTGATGGTGAGCCTGATGCGCGGAGACGCCGGGTTCGCAGCCTATCCCATGGGCAAGACCTCGGGAGCCGTCACGGCGTTCAGCCATGCCGACGGCTTCATCCGAATCGAGGCCCAGACCGAACACCTCGGTGCCGGCACCCCGGTCAGGGTGCAGTTGCTGTCGCGTCGACTGGCCCCGGCAGACCTGGTGACCATCGGTTCGCATTGAGTCGGACTCGACTACCTCCTGCACCGCCTCCAGGACGAGGGGCTCAGCACCAAGTC
>JARRQB010000136.1:0-5929 GCA_037382265.1 Gammaproteobacteria bacterium
CGCCGGCGGACGCCCCGGAGCAGGCGGGCCAGGCGCCGGCGGCGTTGCCGCCGGTGCGCCTGACCGCCATCATCACCGAGGCTGACGGTCGCTCCGCCCTGCTGCAGCAGGCCGGCGACCCCCAGCCCAGCCGGCTGCGCGAGGGCGAGCGGCTCGGCGGCTGGACCGTGCTCGACATCCAGGAAGACAAGGTGGTGCTCGGCAGCGCCGAACGACGCTCGGAGATCCCGCTACGGGTATTCGAACCGGCACCGCCGCCGCGCCCCGTCCGACCCGCCCGCCGGCCGCGCGCCGCCGGCGCGCCGGAGACGCGCCGGTCGCTGGCGCGGGTGCCGCGGCCGGCGGACGAGGAACCGGAGGACCGGGCAGACCGCCCGGAAGACAACCGTGACGGCGCGCCCAACCGCCGACGCGACGACGAATGACACGAAGGATGACCTCGCTATGCAGCTACCAACGGCCTCCCGGACCCTTCGCCTGAGCCTGCTGGCGGCGCTGTGCGCAACCTTGGCCGCCTGCAGCAGCCAGCGCTATATCGACGAGCGCTCGCCGTCGTGGTCGAGACAGCTCGGTGTCCAGCACGGCGCGGCAGCCGACGAGCAGGCGTCCGCCGCCCAGCCGGTGGCCCCGGGGCCGGGCGAGGAGCCGGCCCCGACGCGCACATCGAGCGGTGGCGGCTTCTACCGACCGGGCACCGGACGCCTGGTCGCCGGCCCCGCGGCAGGCATTGCCGAGGTCGCCGAACGCGGCGGCGAAATCAAGCTCAATTTCCAGAACGCCAACCTGCTCGAGGTGGTCAAGGTGATCCTGGGCGACATGCTGGGTGCGACCTACGTGGTGGACCCGCGCGTGCAGGGCGCGGTCACCATGCAGACCAGCACCGCGATCGCGCGCGACGACCTGCTGCCGACCCTGGAACTGCTGCTGCGCATGAACGACGCGGCCGTCCTGGTCGATGGCGCGATCTACCGGGTGGTGCCGCTCGCCAACGCCGCCACCGGCGTGATGTCGCCGCAACTGGGCGATTCCGAGGTGCCGCTGCCCGAGGGCTCCGGGGTGCGCATCGTGCCCTTGAAATACGTGGCCGCGGAGGAGATGGCCCAGATGCATCTTCGACGTCGACCGCATGAAAGGCATGTCGGTGGCCATGTTCACGCCCAACTTCGTCGATGCCAGGACCCTCGGCGACGAGCTGGAATCCCTGCTGGCGGACCCCGAGAACGGGCTGATGGCCGGCCTGGTACGCTTCATGGTGATAGAACGCCTGAACGGCGTGATGGCCATCACGCCGCGGCCGGAGTATCTGCGGCAGATTCGCGACTGGGTCGTACGACTCGACATCGAGAGCGGCAGCTCGGGACGGCGGCTGTTCATCTACCGCGTGCAAAACGGCAAGTCCGGCGAACTGGCCGAGGTACTCAACCAGCTGTTCGAGGAAGACGAAGCGACCGACGGTCTGCCCAAACCGAAGCTGGCGCCCGGGCTCGAACCCGTCACGCTCCGTTCCAAGCCCGCCCAGGGCGACGAAAAGGCGCCAGCGAAGACCCCCAGCGCGCCAGCATCCGGCGAGGGACTCGCGCTGCCGACCGACTCGAAGGTGCGCATCGTCGCCGACGAGCCGAACAACGCGCTGCTGGTGCTCGCGAACGCCCAGGAGTACCGCCAGGTCCTGAACGCCATGAAGCAGCTCGACGTGGTGCCGATGCAGGTGCTGATCGACGTCACCATTGCCGAGGTCACGCTCAGCGACAACCTCGAATACGGTCTGGAGTGGACCTTCGACAACTACATCAAAACCAACCGCGGCAACTTCACCGGCACCGGGCTGCTCGATCTCGGCGCCGGCGGCCTCAGCCCCAGAACCGGCTTTTCCTACGCCCTCACCGGTGCAACCGGCGTGCGCGCCGTACTCAACATGTTGGCCGAGGAAGGCAACCTGAGCGTCCTGTCCTCCCCCTCGCTGTTGGTCCTCAACAACCAGGAGGCGAGCATCCAGGTCGGCGACCAGGTGCCGATAGCGACCCAGCAGCGGCAGGACACGACCGACCCCAGCGCCCCGATCATCAACAACGTCGAGTACCGCGACACCGGCGTGCTGCTGAACGTTACGCCGCGGGTCAACCCGGGCGGCCTGGTCATCATGGAGGTTTCCCAGGAGGTCAGCCAGGTCAGCGAGGCCACCGCGCTGGGACCGACGATCTCGAACCGTTCCGTCAAGAGCAACGTCGCCGTGCAGAGCGGCGACACCATCGTGCTCGGCGGGCTCATCCAGGATCAGCGCGACCGCGGCGAGTCGGGCATTCCGGGGCTGCACAAGACCCCGATCATCGGCCCGCTGTTCGGCACCAAGAGCGACAACCAGAGGCGTACCGAGTTGCTGGTCCTGATTACCCCGCGCGCGATCGCCGACCGCAACACCGCACTGCAAGCCACGGAAGAATTCCGCCGCAAGCTCAACAGCCTGATCCCGATCGACGTCCAGGAGGCTGCGACCGAGCAGGCCACCGAACCGACGGGGGCGCAGCCTTAGCGTGCAACACGCCGCCGGCTGGTACAGCCGACGACGTGCGGCCGCGGCGCGACTCACTTACCTCGCGAGCAACCGTCCCTGGTCAGGCACCCAGCGCGGCCGTCCGGGCCGCCGCGCGACTCACGCACCTCGCGAGCAACCATCCCTGGTGAAGCTCACCCTACAACCCTACGCCAGTAGGTCCTGCGCCAGTAGTAGAGCAGCGTGGTGTCCTCGTACGGGTAGGTCTCGCCGTAGTTCTGGCCGCGCATCGGCCGCTCGACGTTGTCGCGAGCGAGGTCGACCGGCCGCCAGCCCTCCTCGACCCGCTCGTCCTCCAGCGGCGCCCGGGTGTCGCCGACGTTGCGCCGCTCGGCGGCACCGAATTCACGGAAATTCTTCTGCCCGTCGACCAGGCTCACGGTGTTGCAACTGCCCGGCATAGTTGGAAAACGCAGCTGCACGAGGTTATCTTCCCAACCACAGATCGGACAAACCTGGTGCAGCCCGGGCGCGTAATCGAACACCTGGTAGCCGCAGCAGGGGCAGGGGTATCGCATGACCTGTTCCATACCTCGCCTCGTGTTGGCGGTCACCTCGACTATACAAGAACCCTGCATGGGCCAAGCAAGCCACATGGACCTCACCCACCCGCTGTTCCGCGTCGGCGCCACCTATGACATCGACCCGAAGGCCCCCGGCCGGCCGCACATCGTGTGCGCGACCGACTTCTCCCAGGCAGGCGACGTCGCCTTCGGCCACGCCCTGCGCATCGCCCTGGCCGGGCCCAGCAAGCTGACGCTGTTGCACGTCGGCCGGGAATCGCGCGCCGGCGTGAGGTGGGAACGCTTCCCCGGGGTGCGCGAGCGGCTCGTCGCGTGGGCCCGGCTCGACGCCGCTGCAGACCAGGCCGACGTGGACGACCGCCTCGGCGTGCGCGTCGCCAAGTTCGCCATGCGCGACGAGGATCCGGCCGCGGGCATCATCGACTTCGCGGCGCACCACCCGGCGCACCTGCTGGTGCTGGCTCACGTAGCCAGGGGGCGCCGGCGCCTGCCGGGCGCCGCCTCGGTCGCGCTGCGGGTGCTGCGCGCCGCCCGGGTCCCGATGCTGATCCTGCCCGCCGCGGGCGCCGGCTTCGTCGACCCCGACTCCGGCCGCTCTACGCTGCGGCGCATGCTGGTGCCCGTCGACCACGAGCCGGATGCGCGCCCCGCTCTGGCCCTGACCGGCAGCCTGTGTGCCGCCCTGGCGGACGAGCCGCTCGAGGCCCGCGCCTTCTACGTCGGGGCGCAGGGCGATGCCCCGCCCTACCTGTTCGGCAGCGATCCCCGCTGCAGCTGGAGCTGGCGCTACGGCAGCGGCGACGTCGCCGGGGCCATCGCCGCCGAACCGGCCGACCTGGTCGCCATGCCCACCGGGGGCCCGCGGGGACTGCGCGAGCACCTCACCGGCAGCACCCTGGATCGCCTGCTCGACCGCGTGCGCTGCCCGTTGTTGGCCATACCGTCAGTCGACCAGGAGGCGCCTGACAGCTGACCGGCCGGTCGACGGCTGGGTCCTGGCCTCAGGCTCGCACCAGAAAAAAGGGGCGCCGCAGCGCCCCCTTGTCGCACCAGACCCGGACGGGGTCAGTTGACCTTCGGGTCGAGTTCGCCCTTGGCGTAGCGGGTGGTCATCGCCTCGAGCGAGACCGGGACGATCTTCGACGCGTTGCCGGCGGTGCCGAAGGCCTCGTAACGGGCCTTGCAGATGTCCTTCATCGCCTGGGTGGCGGCGGCGAAGTACTTGCGCGGGTCGAAGTTCTTGCGGTCGTCGTTCAGGTGCTTGCGGATGGCACCGGTGGAGGCCATGCGCAGGTCGGTGTCGATGTTGACCTTGCGCACACCGTGCTTGATGCCCTCGACGATCTCTTCGACCGGCACGCCGTAGGTCTCGCCCATGTCGCCGCCGTTCTCGTTGATGATCTTCAGCCAGTCCTGCGGGACGGACGAGGAGCCGTGCATCACCAGGTGGGTGTTCGGGATGCGGGCGTGGATCTCCTTGACGCGCTCGATGGCCAGGATGTCGCCGGTCGGCGGCCGGGTGAACTTGTAGGCGCCGTGCGAGGTGCCGATCGCGATCGCCAGGGCGTCGACGCCGGTCTTCTTGACGAAGTCGGCGGCCTCTTCCGGGTCGGTCAGCAGCTGATCGTGCGACAACGTGCCCTCGGCGCCGATGCCGTCTTCCTCGCCGGCCTGGCCGGTTTCGAGCGAGCCCAGGCAGCCCAGTTCGCCCTCGACAGACACGCCGCAGGCGTGCGCCAGTTCGACCACGGTGCGGGTGACGTCGACGTTGTAGTCGTAGCTGGTCGGGGTCTTGCCGTCCACGCCCAGGGAGCCGTCCATCATCACCGAGCTGAAGCCGAGCTGGATGGAACGCTGGCACACCGCCGGGGAGGTGCCGTGGTCCTGGTGCATGCACACCGGAATATGCGGGAACTCCTCGATGGCGGCGAGAATGAGGTGCCGCAGGAAGGGGGCGCCGGCGTATTTGCGCGCGCCGGCGGAGGCCTGCACGATCACCGGGGAGTCGGTTTCGTCGGCCGCTTCCATGATGGCGCGCATCTGCTCCAGGTTGTTCACGTTGAACGCGGGCACGCCGTAGCCGTGTTCGGCGGCGTGATCCAGCATCTGACGCAGGGAAATCAATGCCATGGTTCTCTCCTAAGGTTGGGCGTCTTGCAAGACGGTCACTGAATGATCTTCGGCCACACCTGGTTCAATCGGGGAGGATGTGCTCGCCAACGCGCAGGATCTTCATGACGTTGGTACCGCCGGACTGTCCGGTCAGGTCACCCTTGGTGATGATGACCAGATCCCCGTCTCGCACGGCCCCGCGCCGCTGCAGTTCCTCCACGATCTCGACGTTGGCCCGAACCGTGTCCACGCCGGTCACATCGAAGCTGACGGGGTATACGCCACGAAACAGCGTCACTTTTCTACGCGTCGCCACCTGGGGAGTCAAGGCGTAGATCGGAATACCGGAAGAAATGCGCGACATCCACTTGGCCGTCGAACCGGACTCGGTCAACGCCGCGATGGCGGCCACCCCGAGGTGGTTGGCGGTGTACATGGTGGCCATCGCGATGGCCTCGTCGACCCGTCCGAACACCGAGTGCAACCGGTGGTCCGAGGTGCGGGTGATGGTCTGCTTCTCGGCCTCCTTGCAGACCCGGTCCATGGCCTCGATCGCCTTGGCCGGGTAGAGTCCGGCCGCCGTTTCGGCCGACAGCATGACCGCGTCGGTGCCGTCGATCACCGCGTTGGCCACGTCGAACACCTCGGCCCGGGTCGGGATCGGGCTCTCGATCATCGACTGCATCATCTGGGTCGCGGTAATCACCACGCTGTTCATCTGGCGCGCCGTCTTGATCAGGAA
>JARRQB010000137.1:0-4985 GCA_037382265.1 Gammaproteobacteria bacterium
TCGCGGCCGTGAACAGCCCGACGGTAAACACCACCGGCCCCAGCGCGGAGAGGGAACCCGGCAACGCGCCGCGCAGCACGGCCGAGGCCTCGCGCACGTCAGCCAGGCCGGCGTGGCCGGCCAGCGGGTACAACGCGAAGCCCCCGGCCACCACCACCAGCAGGGCGTAGGCGCCGAAGATCACGCCGAGGTTGACCACGGCCTGGCGCAAGGCGCTGTCCAGTTCGCGGCGGCTGCCGCCGGCGTCGGCGCAGAGGTAGGGCAGGCCGAGCAGCGCCGCCGGCGCGATGGCGGCGCCGACCATGGCGATGATCGAGCCCGTCGCCACGCGCACGCCGCTGGCGTCCGGCAACGGCAGGTCCGCGGGCACGGAGGGCACGAAGCCCGCGAGCACGGCGCGCCATTCGACCAGGCCGCGCAGCCCGACGACCAGGAAGCACAGCAGCATCAGCACCATCAGGAAGGTCATGATCCGTTCCAGCCGCGCGTAGCCCCGCGAGAACAGCAGCCACAGCGTCACCGCGGCCAGGCCCAGGCTCAGGCCGATGTCCGTCAGCAGCGAAGCCGGCCGGGGGGCGGCGTTCGCGGCCGGCGCCCAGGCAATCAGCGCCTTGAAGGCCGAGACCATCACCGACAGCTGGCCCATCGTCACCAGGAAGTGAACCGGCACCACGACCAGCAGGATGAACCAGGCCAGCAGCGGGCTGATGCGCTCGCGGACCAGCGTGAACAGGCCGCGCTCGGGGTTCAGCGCGCCGATGCGCGATGCGCTGTCGGCGGACACGACGAACACCGGCAACATCAGCGCGATCACCCACAGCAGGTCGTAGCGGAACCAGGCGCCGGCGAGCAGGAAGGACGCGATGGCGCCCGCGCCCATGGTCCCGGCCGCCATCACCGCGGCGGGGCCGACCAGTTCCCGGAACAGCGCGAGGGGCGACTTCACGATCGCGGCCGGGCCCGGGCCGAACTCAGTCGTTCAGCAGCGGCGGCAGCAGTTCGAGCGGCACCGGACCGGCGCGCAGCACCGCGTCCACCCAGTCCCGCAGTGGTCCGTCGCCGCGGGCCACGTAAAGCGCCTGGAACTGTGCCCAGCCGACGTAGTAGTCCGTGATCTGCAGCGGCGAGTTGACCACGCGCTGCCAGAGGTTCTCGGCGAACTGCGGCGCGAGGAGGCCTTCGTCGCGGGCGAAGGCCAGTACCTGCTCGCGGCCCCAGCCGGCGGTGTGCACCTGCACGCTGACGTAGGCGCGGGTCGCGTTTTCCAGGCGCTTGCGCAGGTGCGCGAGGCGGGTGAGCGGCGCGTTTCCGGCCCAGCCGGCGTCGAGCAGAAGTTCCTCCACGAAACTGCCCCAGCCTTCGATGTAGGCGCCGTCCGGGAACAGCGAGCGCACCGCGGGCGCCTCTGTTACCGCCACCTTGTACTGCAGGTAATGCCCGGGAAACATCTCGTGCGAGATGATCATCGCGTTGAAGTGGTCGTTGAAGGACCGGTAGAAACCCTCGCGCGCCGCCGCCGGTGCGTCGTCCGGCACCGAGGGCACGTAGAACAGCGTGTCCGCCCCGGGGTCGAAGGGCCCGCTGGGGTATACGCCGCCGACCGCCGCGCCGCTGAAATGCGCCGGCGACAGGGCGACGTACAGCGTTGTGGGCGTCGGCACCGTGGCGATGGCCTTATCGACCACGAAGCGCTCGGAAGCGGCGGTCAGGCGCTCGAACTGGGCCAGGAAGTCCGCCTGGTTGTCTTCGCGGTCCGCGTCCATGGCTTCCAGCGCGCGCACCAGGAGTTCCGCGTCGGCGAGTTCCGGGGGCGCCTTCGACGTGTCGTCCAGGCTCTCCTGCCAGCGCTGGGCCTCCTCGACCATCAGGCCCCGCACACGGTGCACCTCGGCGAGCGCGTCTTCGCGCAGGCCAGCCGGCGTGACCCGGCCGCCGCTGCGTCGCGCCAGCTTTGCGGCGTAGCGGTCGGCGCCGATGGACGGGTCGGCGGGCAACCCGGGGAGCAGGGCCTCGAGGTGCGCCTCGAGCGCGCGGATGGCCGCGGTGGACTCGGCGATGGCCGGGCCGCGTTCGCCGGAAGCGGCGCTTGCGGGCCAGGTCTCGAGCAGCGCGGGGAGGCCGCTCTCGTAAAACGAACGCGTGCCAGCCAGCGTGCGCAGCGCCGTCTGCGTGCGCAGGGCGTCGCCGCCCTCGAGGCGCTCCACGCCCAGCCGGCAGAGGCGCGCGACGCCGCGCAGGCGTTCGAGCAACGCCGCCTCGCGCGCCGCCGGCGCCAACTGGGCCCGCACCAGCAGGTGCGTCAGGGCCTGGGAGACCTGCTCGGCGTACCATTGCGGCTGCCGGGCCAGCGGGTCGTCTTCGCGCCAGGCGGCCTGCTCGCCGGTCGCTTGCGCCTGCAGCATCAGCAGGTCGGTGCGCCTGCCGGCGTCCAGGCCGGTGTCGGCCAGCAGCGCCCCGGCGGCGTCGGCGACGCGGGCGTTCAGGGCCAGCCATTCCGAAACGCGCTCGCCGCCGAAATCCTCGAACGCTGCGGCGCTGTCCGTATCGCCGTAGCCGAAGGCCTGGCTGGGGTAGAACGCTTTCCAGGCCGCGATGTAGTCGGTCACGAGTTGCGCCGGTGCCGCGCGCGAGTCCGCGCCGGCCGGGCCGGGCAGCAGCGACAGGGCGAACAGGCAGGCGAAGCAGAAAACGGCAGCGCGTCGGCGGAGCGGCCGGATGAACGTCGTCGGGATACGGGTCATAATCACAGGCACCACGGGCATGCAATGGACGAAAATGAACGAGCCGCAGTTTATCATTTACGACCTTCGCGTCGAGACCATCGAGGGCGACCGGCCCTTCGTCTGCAGCCACCAGGTCGGCAGCGCCTTCGAGGTGCGTGGCGAAAATCTCCACTTCGAACCCGGCAAGCCGTTTTCCATGTATGCGCTGGCGGCCCTGTTGCCCCTGTTGCCTGCGAAGCAGCGCCCGCTCGACCGGAACGACTGGATGGCCACGGACCACGTGATCGCCTGCCCGGACCCGCACTGCGGCGCCCGCTTCCGCATCAGCCGCATCGGCAAGCGGGTCGTGAAACGCGCCGATACCACCGCGGAGCCGCTGCCCGGGTACAACCCGTGGACGGAATGATCGAGCGCTTCGACCTGGGCGCGGGCTACGGGATTTCTCGCATCATCAAGGGGGGCTGGCAGCTTTCCGAGGGTCACGGCGAGCGCGTTTCGCCGGACCCGGTCGAAGATATGTTCGCCTTTGCGCGCGGGGGCATCGACACGTTCGACTGCGCCGACATCTACACCGGAGTGGAGGCCCGGATCGGCGAGTTCGTAGCCCGCAACCGCGCCGACGAGCACCCGCTGCCCGTCAAGGTTCACACCAAGTACGTTCCCGACCTCGACGACCTGCCGCGGCTCGCTCGCGGGGACGTCGAACGCGTCATCGACCGGTCGTTGCGGCGCCTGCGACAGGAGCGTCTCGACATGGTGCAGTTCCACTGGTGGGACACCGCGGTGCCCGGCTGCGTGAAGGCCGCGGGCTGGCTGCGGGAACTGCAGCAGGCCGGCAAGATCGACCGCCTTTCGCTGACCAACTTCAACACGCAGGCCACCCGCGAGATTCTCGAGGCCGGCATTCCGCTGGCGACGACACAGGTGCAGTATTCACTGCTCGACACGCGACCGGAGAAGGGACTGGTGGCGCTGTGCGCCGCGCGGGGCATGCATCTGCTCTGTTACGGCACGCTCGCCGGCGGCTTTCTCAGCGAGCGTTGGCTGGGCGCGGCCGACCCGCTGGCGGACGCGGCGACGCTGGAGAACCGCTCGCTGGTCAAGTACCGGCTCATGATCGAGGAGATCGGCGGCTGGGCGCTGTTCCAGGCGCTGCTCGAAAAACTTGCCGAGGTCGGCGCCCGGCACGGCGTCAGCATCGCCTCCGTCGCCTCGCGTTGGGTGCTGGAGCAGCCGCGCGTGGCGGCCGTGATCATCGGCGCCCGCGACACCCGGCACCTGGACCGTTACGCAGAGCTGTTCCGTTTTCGCCTCGGCGACCGCGACCGTCGCGAGATCGACGCGCTGCGCGGCGAGATGACCGTTCCGCCCGGCGATGTTTTCGATCTCGAGCGCGACCGGACCGGTCGCCACGGCCGTATCATGAAATACAACCTCAACGCGGGCTAGGCGCACGCCGGAGTCCGGCCCTTCCGAAAGGGGGCGCCTGGCGGCAGCCTGATGCGCCGTTTGCCGACACCCGTCCATTGGGCGCCACGGTGCGTTCCCGCCGTACGGTCGTCGTTCACCTGAACCAACGCCCGCTATCCCGACCATTCAATGGTGAGGCGACCCGGGATCCGCTTCGTGTCCGGGTTGCAATAATTACCGTATCGACAATACTTAGGTTCGGTTCAGCGTTTTCCGGGCAACGTAGTTAACGCCGCTGGTTCTTTCGCGTTCGATCTGCGCTGCTGGGCGCTGGCCCGTGCAACCGGCTGACAATGACGTCGACCGGCGAAAGGAATCAACGAAAGGAGTCAACACAATGAATGGAATCTGCTCGAAGAAAGGAATCACGCTGTTGCTGGGCGGGCTCGCGATCTCGACCGTAGCGTATGCCGACCCCCCTCCGGTCCGCGTCAACAACTTCATCACCGAGGGATACGCTGCATACACCGAAGTCGAAGCGCGCGATGAAACGCCCGGCAATCCGGGCAGTTTCCAATCGAACGTCAAGAGCCCGGTAAAGCAGGTCACGGCCGCCGAGCGGGCCGCGGCCCAGGCCGAGGCGCTTTACGATGCGCGCTCAAAGGCACACGAGTTTTGCCATTACGCACCGGACGGTTACAACCTCAGTCTTTATGCCGTCAATTACTCCGTTTTGATCATGACCGACGATGGTGTCGGTTATACGATCTATCTCGCTCACGATTGCGAGTTGGAAGACTGAACCCGGTTTGCCTGCAGCAAAACGCATGTCTGCGGCACTCTCGCCACCCG
>JARRQB010000138.1:0-11631 GCA_037382265.1 Gammaproteobacteria bacterium
CCGCCGGCCAGCAGCTCGCGCGGGCCGCTTCGACAGTCGGTCGCAACCACCGGCACGCCCAGCGCGAGCGCCTCGGTGAGCACGTTCGGCGAGCCCTCCCAGGCCGACGACAGCACGAACAGCGCCGCACGCACCATCCAGGCGTAAGGGTTCGGCGTGAAGCCGGGCAGGGCGATGTCCGCGCGCACGCCGAGCTCGTCGGCCAGCCGCTCGAGCAGCGCGCGTTGCCGTCCCTCGCCGAGGATTACCAGGCGGACCGGCCTGCGGGTGTGGACGCGGGCAAAGGCGCGGATCAGGGTCGCGAAGTCCTTCTGCTCGGTCAGCCGGCCGGCACCCACGATCACCGGCACATCGCCCGCCTCCAGCCAGGGGTGCGGACAGGGCGCTGCCGCCAGCTCGTCCAGCCGTGGCGTGACCACGGGGTTGCGCACCACCGCGATCCGATCGGCAGGCAGTCCGGTAATACGACGGGTGTCCTCGGCCACGCCGTCCGAGACCGCGACGACCCGGTCGACACCGTGGTACAGCAGCCGCATCGGGGCGGTGCGCAGCCAGCGGGCGGCGCCCGAGCGTCCCTCCAGCGCGGCCGACAGGTTCGTCCCCAGACGCCCGACCAGGCGACCGTGCCAGCCGGCGAGGCGACGCGCCAGAACCGCCGCGCGGATTGCCCGGTCCTTCGCCGCCAGCAGCGCGTCCGGTTGCACCCGGCGCAGGTAGCGCGCCAGCGGGACGACCGCGAGCCCGCTGTGACGCACCCCGAGATCGACCAGCCGCACCCCCGACGGCAGTTCGCCGAGATGGGCGCTGTCGGCGCGGATCGCCAGCAGGTCCACGGCCAGGCCGCGCGCGGCCAACCCGCCGATCAGGTTCAGCACCATCCGTTCCACGCCGCCCTCGCCGGAAAACGAGATCAGCACGGTCAGTCTTCGAGACGCTGTCAAACGATCCCCTCGCCGGCCCGCGGCACAGGCGACGGGATCGGGCCGCGTCGCGCGGCTGCCCCGCCATGATCCGTCGGGATTTTCCTATCCGCGGGCAGCTAGGGCAAACGCCGGCGGTGGACCGATCCAGCGTTACTTCACCCGCCGCAGGCTGCTACGATCGCGTCACGCCGCCGGCCCGGCCGGGTCGAGCCCCATGGCGGCGAGATAGGCCGAGGCGCTGCGCTCCTGCGTGTAGCGCTCCACCGCGGCCCGCAGCACGCCCGGATCGGGCGGGGCGTCGATCACCCGGCGGATCGCGCCGGCCAGCGCGGCCGGGTCTTCGACCGCTACCAGTGGCCCGAAACGGCCGCCGTCGAGTATCTCGCTCGGGCCGTCCGGACAGTCCGTCGAGACGACCGGGGTACCGACCGCGAGCGCCTCGACCAGTGCGTTTCCGAATCCCTCCCAGCGCGACGCGAATGCGAACAGGCGCGCGCTGCGCATGAAGGCATAGGGGTTGTGCACGAAACCCGGCATGTCCAGGTCCGCGCCGACACCGAGTTCACCGGCGAGCGCCTGCAGCTCGCGACGCTGTGCGCCCTCGCCGAGAATGACCAGGCGGCACGCACGCTCGGCATGCACCAGCGCGAAGGCGCGCAACAGGGTCGGAAAGTCCTTCTGGGGTTCCAGACGCCCGACGCCGAGGATGACCGGCGGCTGGCCCGGCGCGAACCATGGGTGATCGACAGGCTCGTCGGCCAAGCGGTATAGCTCCGGGGTGACCACGGGGTTCGGGGCGATCGCGATGCGCCCGCGGGGCCAACCCAGAATCCGCGCCAGATCGTCGGCCACCCCCTGCGAGATTGCGATGATGCCGGCGTTGCGGGGATAGTAGCGCCGCAGCATCGCGAGCTGGCGCTCGCGCTTGTCTGGCCGGAGACTCGCCAGTTGCGCCGTCATGTTCGTGTTGGCGGTGACATAGACCCGGCTGGACGAGCCGACCAGGCGCGCGGCGCGCTGCATCAGCACGTTCACCCGAATCCGCTGGGTGAGTACGATCGGCGGCCGTCGCCTGAGCAGGTAGGCCGCCACCGAGGGTACTCCGGTGACGGCATTGGAGGTGAAGACCTGCTCGACGTGCACGACCGGGGCCAGCCGTTCCATGTACGGGCTGCGGCGGTCGGCCACGACCAGATCCACCCGGTAGCCGCGGGCTGCGATCGCGTTGATCAGGTGGACGCGCATCTTGCCGATGCCCCCATCGGCGAGCGAGGCGACGAACACCGCGAGGTGCGGAGAGCGGCTCATGGCGGCGACGGCTGGCCGAACGGCTCGATGCCGAACGCGTCCAGGTAGCGCCGTGCACTCTTCTCCATCGTGTACTCGCTGGTTGCCTCCCTGAGCGTCTCCGCCGGCAGAGGGTTCTCCAGGGTCTCGACCATCGCGCGCGCCAGGGCCTCGGCGTCGCCTACCGGCACCAGAGGCCCGAAGCGCCCGCCCTGCAGGATCTCCCGCGGCCCGCTGCGACAATCCGTGGAGACCACCGGCGTCCCGATTGCCAGAGCCTCGGTGAGCACGTTCGGCGAGCCTTCCCAGAGCGACGACAGCACGAACAGCGCCGCGTGGCGCAGATAGGCGTAAGGATTGTCGGCGAAGCCGGGCAGCCGAACGTCGTCGGCCACGCCCAGCTTACGGGCGAGTTCTTGCAGGCGCGCCTGCTGTCGCCCTTCTCCCAGGATCATCAGGCGGGCCGGGCGCCGTTCACGCAGCCGGGCAAAGGCGCGGATCAGGGTCGCAAAATCCTTTTGCATCCGCAGCCCCCCCACGCCGAGGATTACCGGCCGCTCGCCGGGGGCGAACCAGGGGTGACTGACCGGCGCCTCGCTCAGACCGGGCAATTCGGGGGTGATGGTCGGGTTGCGGATCACACGGATGCGCTCGCGCGGAAATCGCGTGCTGCGGGCGATCTCGTCCGCCACCCCCTCGGAGACGGCGACGACCCCATCGGCCTGGGCATAGAGGCGGCGCATCCGGCGGTATTTGAGCCAGCGTCTCAGCCGGCTGGTACCGCGCTCCTCCAGGCGTGCCGTCACGGCAGTGCCCGGGCGCAGAAAGAAGCGGGTGCCCACCGGCGCGGTCGTCTTGGCCTTGAGGGCTATCCTGTCGTCCCGACCCTTCGCCGAAACGACGACCGCCGGCCGGTCCGCTCGCAGGTACTTTCGAAATTCCGCCAGAAGATCGCGCTGGTCGCGAGAGCCGAGGGTGAGCAGCCTCACAGCGCTGGGCAGCCGGTCAAGATAGGGGCCGTCCGCCTGGTTCACGATGAAATCGACCCGGGCCCCCAGCGCCGCCATCCCGCGAGCGGCATTCACCAGCATGTGTTCGACGCCGCCGTCGCCGAAGCTCGGGATGAAGATGCAGACTTGGGGGGAGGGCGCTTCGGCCGCAGCGGCGCGAGGGAGGGTGGTTTCGGACATTCGACGGGGTTTGGCTGGGATGGAAGGGCCGCGTTTTGGGGGCGCGGCTTCGCTGGTCTGAGCGCCGGTCTCTGCCGAAGCACCCTGGTCATCACGCACTATAGCAAAGCGCCCGGCCCACCAGTACTGCGGGCGGGCAAGCTGGCCGGAACGGCGCGAGCGGTACGGCCGCTTTCCCTATAAGATCTCGGCATTCATGCACTGCATTCAGCCGATGCTACTCTCCCACCGATATCGCTTTCTGTTCGTTCACATCGCCAAGACCGGCGGCACCAGCGTGCGCGCGGCGCTGGATGGCTTGCGCTGGCGCGATCCGATGTACTACCTCGCCTGGCCTTGTCAGCGCTTGAGCCACGCTACCGGGCACCGCCTGGGAACCAAGTTCCCGCGGCACGCGAGGATCGTCGCGGCCAAGGAGATGCTACCGGCGGCGTACTTCGACGGCCTGTTCAAGTTCGCCTTCGTGCGCAATCCCTGGGACCTCCAGGTGAGCTCGTATCATCACCTCAAGCGCGAGCGACCGCATCTGGTAGCCGACCGCAGCTTCGCCGAATTCCTCGCCTACAAGCTCGACCCGCAACGGCCCTACCAGTACCACATCGACACCTCGCTGCAGTTGCAGTCGGACTACCTGGTCGACCTGCACGGCAAGGTGCTGGTGGACTTCATGGGCCGCTACGAGCGTCTGCCGGCGGACTTTCGCGAGGTCTGCTCGCGGATCGGCATCGCCCCGCGCCGGCTGCCGCACCGTCGCCAGGCCACCGACCGCCGGTCCGACTACCGCGGCTACTACAGCGACGAGACGGCCGAACGGGTCGCGCGGCACTTCGCCCGCGACGTCGAACTGCTGGGGTACGGTTTTGATCCGGATTGAGCGGGGCTGACGCGGTGGCCAGGGCGAAGTCGATCTATGCCCCTGCGGTCTGGCCGACCTGGCTCGGTCTGGCGGCGCTGCGCCTGGCCGCGTTCTTGCCCTACCGCGGGTTGCTGGCGCTCGGGCGTGTCGCCGGCCGCCTGGGCGAGCGGCTCGCATCACAGCGCCGGCACTATGTCGATCGTAACCTGGCCCTGTGTTTCCCGGCGTTGACGGCGGAGCAGCGGCTGAAGCTGCGGCATCTCCACTTCGAATCGGTCGGGATGGGCGTGCTGGAGTTCGCCATGGCCTGGTGGTGGTCCGACGATCGCCTGCTGCCGTTGGCCGAAGTACAGGGGCGCGAGCACCTGGAGGCCGTGGTGGCGGCGGGCGGCGGGCTGATCCTGTTGTCGGCACACACCACCTCGCTCGAGATCGGCGGCCGCGTCCTGCAGAGCCTGCTGCCGATCCACGCCATGTACCGGCCGAACGAAGACCCGGTGTTGCAGCGCTTCATCGAGATCAACCGACCACGGCACGTCGAGGGGGTCATCTCGCGCGACAACCCGCGCGCGATGATGCGGGTGCTGAAAAAGGGCGGCGCGGTCTGGTATGCACCGGATCAGAACTACCGCGGCAAGGGGCACGTGTTCGTCGATTTCTTCGGCGTTCCGGCAGCCTCTAACCCGGCGACCTCGCGCTTTGCGGCGGTAACCGGTGCCCGCGTGGGCCGTTCGACGACTTTCCCTCGGACGAGGTCGCCGCGGACACGCGGCGCATGAACCGGGTGATCGAAAACTGGGTCCGGGAGGCGCCCGAGCAGTACAATTGGCTGCACCGGCGGTTCAAGACCCGGCCAGCGGGTGCCGCACCGCGCTACTGAGCCCGTGCGGCGCCGTCGCGACGACTATCGGAGTGCCATCTTGCAGTTCATCGACCTGAAGACCCAGCAGGACCTGATCCGCGCCGACCTCGACCGACGACTTGCCGACCTGCTCGCCCACGGCCAGTACATCCTCGGGCCCGAGGTGACGGAGATGGAACAGCAGCTGGCGGCGTTTGTCGGCGCCACGCACTGCATCTCGGTCGCGAGCGGTACCGACGCCCTGCTGCTCGCGCTCATGGCGCTGGGCATCGAGGCCGGCGACGAGGTGATCACCACCCCGTTCAGCTTCATCGCCACGGCCGAAGTCGTCGCTCTGCTCGGCGCGACGCCGGTATTCGTCGATGTCGATCCCCGCACCTACAACCTGAACCCCAACCTGGTCGAGGCGGCCATCGGCCCAAAAACCCGGGCCATCATGCCGGTTGGCTTGTACGGCCAGTGCGCCGACATGGATGCTGTCAACGACATCGCCCATCGTCACGGTCTGCCGGTGGTCGAGGACGCGGCGCAGAGCTTTGGCGCCACCTACAAGGCGCGGCGCTCGTGCGGGCTGTCCACTATCGGCTGCACCAGCTTCTTCCCGGCCAAACCGCTCGGCTGCTACGGCGACGGCGGCGCCTGCTTCACCAACGACGATGCGCTCGCCACCCGCCTGGCGGAACTGCGCAACCACGGTCAGGACCGGCGCTATCACCATGCGCGGCTCGGTATCAACGGCCGGATGGACGGGATGCAGGCTGCGGTCATCCTGGCGAAGCTGGCCGTTTTCGCGGACGAGGTCGCCGCGCGAGACCGCATCGGCCGACGCTACTCCGAGCTGTTGCAAGGGACCCGATGCGTGACCCCGTGGCTCGAACCGCACAATACCAGCGTGTTCGCCCAGTACACGCTGCAGGTCGACAACCGCGAGGCCCTGCAGGCCGCCTTGACCGAGGCGGGGGTCCCAACCGCGGTTCACTACCCGATCACCCTGGACCGCCAGCCCGCCCTGGCCGGACGCAGCCGGGTGCACGGCGACCTCGCCGTCGCCCGCGGGCTGGCCAAGCGCGTCGTCAGCCTACCCATGCACCCCTACCTCGGCGACGAGGACCAGGTACGGGTGGTCAAGGCGCTCAGGGACGCGCTTTGAGCCGGGTGTGCCGGGGACGGCGCTGATGCCCGTCGATTCGCACAGCCTTCATCTCTACCGCCGGCTGCTCGGCTACACCCGTGTCTACTGGAAGATCTTTACCGGCGGTCTGGTCGCGATCGTCCTGTTGGGGTTGACCGAGCCGCTCATCCCCGCGCTGCTCAAGCCGCTGCTCGACGGTACCTTCGTCGAGCGCGACCCGGTGTTCCTGTTCTGGATGCCGATCCTGGTCGTGCTCCTGTTCGTCGTAAGGGGTGGTGCGTCGTTCGTCAATCACGTGGCGTTCGCCTGGGTGGCATCGAAGGTGGTTTACGACATTCGGGCGCAGATGTTCGAGCGCATCCTGTCCCTGCCGGCGAGTTATTACGACCGGCACGCGACCGGCAACATCATCTCCAAGCTGACCTTCGACGTCACCCAGGTCATGAACGCGGCCACCGACGTGCTTACCGTGCTGGTGCGCGACTCGATTGCGGTCGTCGGTTTGCTGATCTTCGTGTTCTGGCTCGATTGGCAGCTAAGTTCCGTACTGGTCATCGTGGTGCCGGCGATCGCCTGGATCGTCAGCGTGTTCGCCAAGCGCCTGCGGCAACTCAACCGCAACTTCCAGGCGAACATCGGTGATCTGACCCACGTGCTCGAGGAGAGCGTGCGCGGCGAGCGGGTGGTGAAGATCTACGGTGGCGAGGCCTACGAGCGGAACCGATTCGCGCAGCGCAGCAACCGCGCGCGTCGGCTGTTCTTCAAGATCGCGGTCGCGGCGGCGGCCAACACCCCGATCGTAGAGGTGCTGGGGGCGTTCGCCATGGCGCTGGTGATCTACATCGGCACGGCACCGGACGAGACGGGCAACGCCCTCACGGTCGGCGGGTTCGTGGCCTTTTTCGGCGCGATCGCGATGCTGTTCTCGCCGCTCAAGCGGCTCACCAAGCTCAACGCGCCGCTGCAGCGCGGCCTGGCCGCCGCCGAGAGCGTATTCGCGCTGATCGACGAGCAGGGCGAGCCCGACAACGGCCGCCGTGCGCTGAAGCGGCGTGTCGAGGGCGAGGTGCGGCTCGAAGCGGTCAGCTACAGCTATGCGGGCGAGGACGAGCGGGTCCTGAGGGACGTCTCGCTCGTCATCCAGCCGCGGGAAATGGTGGCGCTGGTGGGCCCCTCGGGCAGCGGCAAGAGCACCCTGACTGCGCTGATTCCACGGCTCTACGACCCGACCGAGGGGCGGCTCACCATCGACGGCATCGACCTGCGCGAACTGCGCCTGGCCGACCTGCGCTCCCAGATCGCGCTGGTGAGCCAGGAGGTGAACCTGTTCAACGACACTGTGGCGGGCAACATCGCCTACGGCATGCAGCCGCGACCGGCCGAGGAGGCCATCGTGGCCGCCGCCGGGGCGGCGCACGCGATGGAGTTCATCGCGCGCCTGCCCGACGGGCTGAACACCATGATCGGCGAGGACGGGCTGCGCCTGTCGGGCGGGCAGCGCCAGCGCATCGCCCTGGCCAGGGCCCTCTTGAAGGACGCGCCCGTGCTGATCCTCGACGAGGCGACCTCGGCGCTCGACACCGAGTCTGAACGTGCCGTGCAGCAGTCGCTGGACGAGCAGCGCCAACGCCGTACGACGGTGATCATCGCCCACCGGCTGTCCACGGTGGAACGGGCCGACCGCATCCTGGTGATGGACGGCGGGCGCATCGTCGAGCGTGGCACCCACGGCGAGCTGCTGTCGGTGCTGGCCCGGCTGGCGCTGCGCAGCCTGCGGGTGCCTGCCTACCGCCGCCGTTGGGCCGAGCGGTTCGGACGTTTCGCCCCGCCACCCGTGCAGGGCGGGCTGTGGATTCACGCGGTGTCGGTGGGCGAGGTGCAGGCGATTGCCCCGCTGGTCCGGCACGTCTTGAGCGAGCGGCCCGACCTGCCGGTCACGGTGACGACCACCACGCCGACCGGCAGCGACCGGGTGCGCCTGTTGTTCGGCGACGCTGTATTTCACGTCTATTTCCCGTACGACTTGCCAACCGCGCTGCGCGGTTTCCTGGACCGCGTCCGCCCCCGCCTGCTGCTGATGGTCGAGACCGAGATCTGGCCGAACCTGTTGGCGGCGTGCCGCCGCCGCGGGGTGCTGACCCTGCTGGCCAACGCCCGCCTGTCGGCGCGCTCGGCGGCCGGCTACGGCCGGCTCGGGTCGTTCGCGCGAGCGACCTTCGGCCGCATCGATCTGGTGGCGGCGCAGACGCCGGCGGACGCCGGTCGCTTCGTGGCCCTGGGCGTTCCGGCCGAGCGCGTACGGGTCACCGGCAGCGTGAAGTTCGACCTCGATTTGCCGGCCAGCGTCAGCGAGCAGGCCCAGGCGCTGCGCCAGGGACTCGGCCCGGGCCGCCCGGTCTGGGTGGCGGCGAGCACGCACGAGGGGGAGGACGAGATCGTGCTCCGGGCCCATGCGCGGGTGCGCGAGCGGCTACCGGACGCCCTGCTGATCCTGGTGCCGCGCCATCCGGAGCGCTTCGAACGGGTGGCGGCGCTGTGCCAGCGGCGGGGCCTGGCGATGGTTCGCCGGTCGTCGCGGGCCGCCTGCCGCGAGCCGACCGCCGTGCTGCTGGGCGACACCATGGGCGAGCTGGTGCTCCTGCTCGGAGCGTCCGACGCCGCCTTCATCGGCGGCAGCCTGGTGCCCACCGGCGGGCACAACATGCTTGAGGCCGCGGCACAGGGGGTGGCGCTGACCTTCGGGCCGCACACCTTCAACTTTGCCGGCATCGCCGAACTGCTGCTCGAACAACGGGCTGCGGTGCGGGTCCACGATGCGGACGAACTCGGTCGCCTGATGGTGCGCTGGTTGTCGGATGCCAGCGAGCGATCGACCTTCGGCGAGAACGGCCGTCGGACGGTGCAGGAAAACCGCGGTGCGCTACCGGCTTTGCTGGCGGAGCTGAACCAGATGCTTGCTGGCGTGAACTCTACGACGTGAACGAAACCGCGCAGCCGTGAACGCCCGGTGATCTGCTCCTCCGAGCCTGGCCACGCCGGTGCAGCGGCGTGGTTCGCGCGCCCGCCGGCTGCCGCCTTGATTGGGCGCGTGAGTCAGTAGACCGGCATGTCGCGATCGACCTCGCGCGCCCAGGCGTCGAGGCCGCCCTGCAGGTTGATCACCCGGTCGAATCCCTGGTGTTCGAGGAACATCGCGACCTGCCGACTGCGGATGCCGTGGTGGCAAATCACCACGATGTCGCGATCCCGCGGCAGTGCGCCACCCTGTGTAGCCGCCGGAATCTGGCCCATGGGCAGCAATTCGGAACCGCGGATGTGGCAGATGCCGAACTCCCAGGGTTCGCGCACGTCGAGCAGCAGGGGTTGCTCAGTCGCCGACCCCAGGTACCGCTCGAGCTCGCTGGGGCGCAGGTCGCGCATCGGCGCCTAAAACACGAAGTGTTCCGGGATGGGGGCGTTCTCCAGGGCGGCCAGTTCGGTCTCGAACAGGCCCTGACGGCGCAGGGCGGTCTCGCCGACGCGCTGCACCAGGGTGGCTTTCATGGCGGGCGGTTCGCCGACCACCACGAACAGCCGGCCGCCGCGTGCGAGCAGCTGCTCAAAGCGCTCGTCGTAGTGGGGCAGTGAGCCGGTCAGGGCGATGACTTCGAAGTTATGGTTGCCGAAGTCCCGGGCGAACACGTCGGCCGTTTCGAGCCGCACCCCGTCGACCTTGAGTTCCTCGAGGCGCGACCGGGCCGCCGCGGTGAACTCGCCGTGGATGTCGAGGCTGGTCACGCTGCCGCCGAGGGCGCGCAGGCAGGCGGTCACGAAGCCGCTGCCGGTCCCCACTTCGAGTACCCGATCGCCGGGTCGGACGTCCAGCGCCTGCAGCATCCGCGCCTCGAGCTTGGGCGCCATCATCGCCGCGCCCTGGCCCAGGGGGATCTCGACGTCGGCGAACGCAAGACCCAGGTAGGTCTCGGGCACGAAGGCCTCGCGCGGGACACGCTGGATGACCTCCAGCACGCGCTCGTCGATGACTTCCCAGGGTCTGACCTGTTGCAGCACCATGTTGCGGCGCGCGAGTTCGACGTCGTTGGCCAGCATCGTGTGGTTGTTCCTGCGCGAAACCCCGGATCGGGCCGGTTAGACTACGAAGAACCGCGCTCCCAGGCAAGGTCCCACGGGCTGGCGCCGGCCTTATCCTACCGTTACACTCGGGCTTATTACAGCTGGGGGTGTCCTGCCGGCGGAAGACCGCGGCGGGGCTGAGAGAGACCCTTGGAACCTGATCCGGTCCATGCCGGCGTAGGGAAGCTGGCCGGCACCGCCCGGTTGCCCGGTTCCCCGTCTCTCGCCCCTATCGTCTACCCGTACGCCGCACCACTGGAGCCAACGACATGAGCGCCATTCCCGACGAGTTTCTGAGCAAGACGGCCGCGTTGTCCGAAGAGGTCACCCGCCCCTTCCCCAATTCTCGCAAGGTCTTCGTCCAGGGCTCGCGCGCCGACCTTCGGGTGCCGATGCGCGAGGTGACCCTCCAGGCGACGCACACCCAGCTTGGCGTCGAGGAGAACCCGCCGGTTTACGTCTACGACACCTCCGGTGCCTACACCGACCCCGAGGTCCGGGTGGATCTCATGCAGGGTATTCCCGACGTGCGCACCGCCTGGATCGTGGAGCGCGGCGACACCGAGCTGTTGGCGGGGCCGACCTCGGCTTACGGCCAGGCCCGCCAGTCCGATCCCGCGCTGGCCCACCTGCGTTTCGAGCACATCCGGACGCCGCGCCGTGCCAGGATCGGTGCCAACGTCACCCAGATGCACTACGCCCGCCGGGGCGTGGTCACGCCGGAGATGGAGTTCGTGGCCATCCGCGAGAATCAGCGCCTCGACGAGCTGCGCGCCGACCCTCGCTACGCGCGGTTGCTCAGGCAGCACCCCGGGCAGTCCTTCGGCGCCGACCTGCCGGCCACGATCACGCCCGAGTTCGTACGCAGCGAGGTCGCCGCCGGCCGTGCCATCATCCCGGCCAACATCAATCACCCGGAACTCGAACCGATGATCATCGGCCGCAACTTCCGGGTGAAGATCAACACCAACATCGGCAACTCGGCCGTCACTTCTTCCATCGCCGAGGAAGTCGAGAAGATGGCCTGGTCGGCGCGCTGGGGCGGCGACACGCTAATGGACTTGTCGACCGGCAAGCACATCCACGAAACGCGCGAGTGGATCCTGCGCAATGCGCCCATGCCGATCGGTACGGTGCCCATCTACCAGGCCCTGGAGAAGGTCAACGGCAAGGCCGAGGACCTTACCTGGGAGATCTTCCGCGACACCTTGAACGAGCAGGCCGAACAGGGGGTGGACTATTTCACCATTCACGCCGGCGTGCGGCTG
>JARRQB010000139.1:0-6539 GCA_037382265.1 Gammaproteobacteria bacterium
AGGGGACCACCGGTCACCATGGGTTTCAACACGATGCGACGCACGGGCGGGTCTTTCAGCAAAGGTTCCAGATCCCAACGCGACAGCGACTCGTCCAGGGCCAGGGGCCAAGGTGCGCGGTCCTGCAGTTGCCGCAGGGCGGTCGGGTGCGGTACCCGCAAAGGTTCTTCGAGCGCTTCGACCGGCAGGCCGGCCAGGGCCTCGACGGCCTGCACCGCGGTGGCGTCGTCCCAGGCACGGTTGGCGTCGAGCCGCAGCACGACCCTATCGGGCAGCCGCGACGAGAGCTCGCGTAGCGCGGCGATTTCCGTACCGAGCGGGCTCAGCCCCAGTTTGAGCTTGAGCACGCGATAGCCTTCCGCCACGGCCCGCACTGCGCGCTTCGGCACGCCTGCATCGAGGCCGCCGAGGGCGGCGTTGACCCGAACGACGGTGGCGGTAGCCGGATTGAGGCAGTGCGCCAGCGGGCGGCCAGCGGTGGCTGCCGCCAGGTCCAGCACGGCGGCTTCCAGCGCGCAGCGCACGGCAGGCGTGGCGGCGAGCCGTTGCAGGGTGGCCAGCACCGTGTCGGCGCGGCGGCCGACCAGGCGCGGAAGCAGGGTCCGCCAGGTGGCGGCGGCGACCGCGAGCGACTCGGTGCCGGCCTCCGGCAGCGGCGCGCACTCGCCGAGGCCGGTTGCGCCGGTGCGCGAGGTCAGTCGGAGCAGCCAACCTTCGCGCTGCTGGCGCGCGCCGTGGGCACTGTGCCAGGGGCCGGTCAGGGGCAGGCGGTAGCGCGCTGTTTCGACGCGCGCGATGTCGATGTCCCCGAGCCTGTCCGCGTCGAACGTGGGCTCGTGCATGCGGCGCTGGCAAACCTGGGAAACCGGGCGGGTCCGGGGCTGCCGGCTCAGGGACGCTTGGGGAATTTGGCGAAGTCCGGGCGGCGCTTTTCCAGCCAGGCGTCGCGGCCCTCCTGGGCCTCGGGGGTCATGTAAAAGAGCGCGGTGGCGTTTCCGGCCAGTTCCTGGATGCCCGCGAGGCCGTCGGTATCGGCATTGAAGGCCGCCTTGAGCATGCGCAGCGCCGTGGGGCTGAGCGCCAGCATCTCGAGGCACCAACGGACAGTTTCGGCCTCGAGCTGTTCCAGTGGGACCACCGCGTTGACCAGGCCCATCTCCAGCGCCTGGGCCGCATCGTATTGCCGACACAGAAACCAAATCTCCTTGGCGCGCTTGAGCCCGATGGTCCGGGCTAGCAGGCTGGCGCCCAGCCCGGCATCGAAGCTGCCGACGCGCGGCCCGGTCTGGCCGAAGCGGGCATTGTCCGCGGCGAGCGTGAGGTCGCAGACCAGGTGCAGCACGTGCCCGCCGCCGATCGCATAGCCGGCGACCATGGCGACGACCGGCTTGGGCAGGCGTCGAATCTGCATCTGCAGGTCCAGGACATTGAGCGATTGGACGCCCGCGCCGTCTTTGTAGCCCCCCTCGTCGCCGCGGACGCGCTGATCGCCGCCGGAGCAAAACGCCTGGTCACCCGCCCCGGTCAGGATGACGCAGCCCGCGTGCGGGTCCTGATGCGCGTGGCTGAACGCCGTTCCCAGTTCGCGCACGGTCTCCGGCCGGAAGGCGTTGCGTACGTGCGGGCGGTTGATGGTGATCTTGGCGATCCCCTCGGCCTGCTCGTAGATAATGTCCTGGAAGTCGAAGCCTGCAACGGGTTGCCACTGCAACGTCATGGGTGGTCTGCCTGTCGGTTTGAGTTTCGGTGTCGGCCATTCCCGGCGGCCGGTCCATTTCGGGGGCGTGTGCCGGTGTGGTCGCGATCGGCAGTGTAGGTTCTGGGTCGGGGCAAGTCGAGACGGTGCGGGGCCCGGCGCCGCTCACGGCTCGCGCCGACCGGCGGGGTCGCCGGCCACTCTTGCCCAGTAGTCGCGGTGCCAGGCCAGGCTGCGATCGCGTTCCACCGCGACTTCGATCAGGTCCACGCCCGGGGTCGCGACGGCTCTGCCGAAGGCCTCCTCGAATTCCCTTGCCGTGCCGACGCGGGCGTGGCGCAAGTCGTACAGCGCCGCGACCCGCGCAATGTCCAGCGCCGTGGGCGTCAACCAGAAGCGTTCGAAGTCGGGGAGGCTGCGTTGGGGCAGATGCTCGAAGATCGCCCCGCCCCCGTTATTGAATACGATCAAGGTCGCATCCAGTCCGCGGGCGGCCAGCAGGCCGTTCATGTCGTGGTAGAGGGCGAGATCGCCGAGCAGGCCGATCACCGGCCCGGGCCAGGCGGCCGCCAGGCCAAGCGTGGTGGAGACGTTGCCGTCGATTCCGCTGGCGCCCCGGTTCCCGACCAGCCGCAGGTGCCGCCGGCCCCCGTGCATGGCCGTGTCCACGTCCCGGATCACCAGCGAGTTGCCGCAGAAGATCGCGCTGCCCTCGGGGCTGGCTCGTCCAATCACCCCGGTAGCCGCGAGATCCACCGGCAGCCCGGCGGGATCCCGCGCCAGCAGGTCCCGGGCGCGGGCGTCGGCATCCAGGAAGGCGTTGCACCACGCGGGCGGTGCCGCAGGGCCGGCCGCTTCGGCCATTGCGGTGCAAAACGCGGTCGGGTCCGCATGGATCACCCTCGACGCACGCCTTCCGGGGTCCGGCCAAGGACCGTGCGGCACGACCAGGGTGGTATCTGTCTCGTCGCTGGCATCGAGGTAATGCTGCAGCGCCTTCGATACCGGGGCGGCGCCAAGGCCCAGGACCCACTGTGGTCGGTGATCGGCAACGAAGGCCGCCCGGCGCAGAAAGGCATCGTAAGCGCCCAGCACCCGAGTACGGTCATGGGGGCCGAAGCGCAGACCCGACAGCGGGTCTGCTAGGATCGGGCAGGCGAGCCGCGCCGCGAGCCGGGTGACGGCCGCGGCGAACGCGTTGTCGAAGTCGCCGCGTCCACAGACGATCAGACCGCGCCCGCCTGCGCAGCGCTCCGCCAGCGCTTCGACCACGGCCGCCGGCACGTTTCCCGCGCCGCGGTGCACGGAGGGGGAGGTCCGCGGCGTGGGCGATGGCGGTGGCAGGTCCCGGGGCACCAAAGGTTCGTGCAAGGGGGTGTTGATGTGCACCGGCCCCGGCGTCGGCCAGCGGGCGTGGTCGGCGGCGCTCGCGATCATGCCGCGCAGCCGTCGGCGCGCGTCATTGCCCGCGACCGGCTCGGGCAACTGGACGAACTGACGCACGTGAGTCCCGAACAGGCGGATCTGCTCGATGGTCTGGTTGGCGCCGCACCCCTGCAGCTCGGCGGGTCGGTCGGCACTGACGAAGACCAGCGGTTGCAGATCCTGGTTGGCTTCGATGACGGCCGGATACCAGTTCGCGGGTGCCGTGCCCGACGTCGCCACGACCATGGGCGGCGTGCCCGTGCCCCTCGCCAGCCCGAGCGCGAAAAACGCCGCGGTCCGTTCGTCGGGCAGCACCCAGGTCACGATGCCGGCATGCCGTGCGCAGGCCAGGGTCAAAGGGGTAGAGCGCGAGCCGGGGGAGATCACCGCGTGCTGCACCCCGCTGTGGGCGAGTGCCTCGACCAGCGTCGCCGCCCAGCTCAGGTTCAGGTCAGCGATGTCCACGCATCACTCGGTGTCAACCAGCGGGCGCGGGCGGGCGCGGGCGGGCCGGGGCCTGAAGGTCACGCCGGCGCAAAGGGCGCGTCGCGTCGCGGCACCGTTCGCCCATCAGGACCCGGCGGCGGCACTGGCGAGGGCCTCGAGCATCACGCGCATCTTGAGCTCGGTCTCTCCGAGCTCGGCCTCCGGGTCGGAGTCGCTCACGATGCCTGCTCCGGCGAAGACCTCTGCGGCGTCGCCCTCGACCATGGCGCAGCGTAAGACCACGGCCAGTTCGCCGTCGCCTTGCGGCGTGACCCAGCCGATGCCACCAGTGAACCATCCTCGATGCTCGCCCTGGGTAGCCAGCCAGCGTAGCGCGGGCCCCCGCGGGTAGCCACCGACGGCGGGCGTCGGGTGTAGACGCTCCGCACACTCCAGCAGCGTCGTACCGGGTTTCACCTCACCCTCGATGGGGGTCCACAGGTGCTGAAGCGTCTCGAGCTTCATGAGGCGAGGTTCGGGCGCCGTGCCCACCCGCCGGCAAAGCGGCTGCAGGGCCTCGACGATGGCGGCCACGACGAAGCCGTGTTCTTCGCGCGCCTTGGGGTTCGCCAGGAGTTCCTGCTCGAGATATTTGTCCTCGGCCGGGTCGGGCGAGCGCACCGTCGTGCTGGCGAGTGCGTCGGACCGCAGGTGGCCGTCCCGCAGGCTGACCAGGCGTTCCGGTGAGGCGCTGATCAGGGTGCCCTGCGGATGCGCATAGGCCACGTGGGTACAGCTGGGATAGTGCCCTTGCAGCCAGTTGACCACGCGGGGGGCGTCGATGGTGCGCTCCAAGCGCACGCGCAGCCTGCGCGACAGTACGACTTTGCTGAACTCACCGCTGCGGATCAGCCGGCGCGCTTCTTCGACGCGACCCAGCCACTCCTCGCGCGAGGGCAGGCTGGCGACCTGCCGCACTCGCCGGACTTGCCCGAGCGGCGGTGTCGGGCGCGTCAACTCCCGCAGCAGTGACTCGCCCTCGGCGAGCCACCGTCGGCCGAGTTGGTCGCGCGCGCCGGCGATCGGCAACGCTGCCGAGAAGGTCAGGCTCGCGTGTCCTGCGCGCTGCTCGAACATGATCTCCGGCAAATGGAGTCTGGCGTTGGCGAACGCCGGGTCCTCGCGTTCCGCGCCGAAGGAAAAGGCCAGCATCAGGCGCGTGGTGCCGGGATGATGTCCTGTATGGATGCGCAGCCAACGCGAAGGCAACCGCTCCAGGTGGCGCCTCAGTTCGGCAAAACGCGCGCTTCCGGTGCTCAGGAGTTCGCAGGCGCTGCCCCGGCCGCAGCTGGTTTGCCCGACCTCGGGACGGCTCCATGCTGAGCAGCCGATCGTTCGCCGCCGGCGCCGCGCCGGCGAGGAGTTGCGGCAGACGAGAGCGCATGGCAGCCACGGCGGCCTCCAAGTCGCTCGTCGAGGACCGTGATACTGCGTCTTGTCCGGATCGAATCGGCATGGGCTAACCTTAATCCAACCGCGGCCTGCTGATCCAACGCCGAGTGGCGACTTCAGTGGATTGTCATGGGTAATGCTCCCCGGCAGGGCGCGGCGTGACGGGCGGTCGACCCCGGCGCCGGATGCCGGCCTAGAATAGGGGCGCGGACGGTTGGTCCGCACGGTGTTTCGACCTCCCCCGATGCCAGATAGCGACTGTCCGCACTCCGGTCTGCCGGCGAGCTGGCTGCAGCGTGCCGTCGGTCTGCGTGGCCGGCGGCCCGCACTCATCGTCGGGTCGGAGCGGCTGAGCTACGCCGCTCTTGCCGATCGGTTGGGCCGGCTGGCGGCGGCGACGGCCGAGCAGGGGCTGGAACCCGGCGTCCCCTTTGCGGTCGTCTCCGCACGAGCGTCTCGCGTGGCTTGGGCGCTCTACCTCGCGTTGTACACAGCCTCGCCGCTGTGGCCGCTCGACCCGCGGCGCGAAGACCTGCGCCGGCAGCTTGGCCCTGCCGGCATTGAGTTCGCCTTCACCGACGAGGGGCTGGGGTTGCCAACGGGGGTTCGTCGCCTACCGAGCGACCTGCTCGAGCGCGTCGCATCGCTCGGCTCGGTTCCCGCCCGCGTCGCCCGACCGTCCGATGTCCAGTTGGTCGTGGCCACCAGCGGCAGCACCGGGGAGCCCCGGGCCGTCATGTTGACGGCCGCCAACCTCGGTGCGGCCGCGCGGGCATCGCGCTCCCGACTCGGTCTGCGGGCCAGCGACCTGTGGCTGGCCTGTCTGCCGCTGTACCACGTCGGTGGGTGTTCCATCGTGCTGCGCGTCCTGGAGGCCGGGGCCGGCGTCCTGCTGGACGACGGTTTCGAGGCCGGGCGTGTCTGGTCGGCGCTGCGGACGCACGCGGTCACGCATCTCTCCCTGGTGGCGCCGATGCTCGAGGCGCTCCTGAACCACGCGTCCGGCCGGGCCCCGCCGCAGTCGCTGCGGGTCGTGCTGCTGGGCGGCGGCCCGATCGCCGAAGGGCTCGTCCGGCGGGCAGTGGACGCGGGCTGGCCGGTCTGCCCGAGCTACGGCCTGAGCGAAAACGCCACGCAGGTGGCGACCTTGTGTCCGGCACCCCGGGACTGGCCGGCCGGCTACGTGGGCCCGCCGGTCACGGGCGTACGGGTCGAAATCGTCGACGACGCGGGGCGGCCAACCTCCGGTATAGGCCGCATTCGCATCACCGGGCCGACGGTCATGGCCGGTTACCTCAATCCCGGCTGGTCGCCGGGTGAGGGTCTGGTCGCCGGTGGCTTTAACACCTCGGATCTCGGTTACCTCGACGGGCGCGGGCACTTGCACGTGCGCGGCCGAGCCGATGAGGTGATCGTCAGCGGCGGTGAGAACGTGATGCCCGATCAGGTCGAGGCCCTGTTGCTCGGCTGCGCGGAGGTCACGGACGTCGGCGTGCTGGGGGTCCCCGACGCGGTCTGGGGCCAGCGTGTGGCGGCGGTC
>JARRQB010000140.1:0-7629 GCA_037382265.1 Gammaproteobacteria bacterium
CTGATCTCGCAGGCCTCGCTGGACGACCTGAACGGGCGCCTGGCGGAGCCGGTGACCATGGTGCGTTTTCGGCCGAACCTGGTGGTCGAGGGAGCGGCGCCGTACGAGGAGGACGGTTGGCGGAGGATACGCATCGGCGGTTGCACCTTCCGGGTCGCAAAGCCGTGTTCGCGCTGCGTCATCCCGACCATCGACCCGGCGACGGCCATGCGCTCGCCCGAGCCGCTGCGCACCCTGATGAGCTACCGACGACGCGACAACAAGGTCTATTTCGGCCAGAACCTGCTGCACGACGGGCCGGGGGTGCTGGAACAGGGGATGGCCGTGGAAGTGCTCGAGCGTGCCGGGAACTGACGTCCGAGCGCGCTCCCGCGCCTGGGTCGAGCGCTTCGTGGTCGGGTTGGGGCTGTGTCCGTTCGCCGCGGCGCCCCTCCGGAAGGGGCGAGTGCGCTTCGCCCTGGTCGAGGGCAAGGACGCCGTCAGCCTTTATCGCGGCTGCCTGGCCGAGGTGCTGCGGCTGGTGGAGACCGCGCCTGAGCAGATCGAGACCACCCTGGTAATCGTTCCCGACGGCCTGGGCGAGTTCGCCGACTACCTGGGGATGCTGCGAAATGTGGAGGACGCGCTGAGCGAGGCCGGCCTCGAGGGCGTCCTGCAGATAGCGAGCTTTCACCCCGACTACCGGTTCGAGGGCGCCGCCCCGGACGACCCGGCGAATTACACCAATCGCGCGCCCTACCCGATGTTTCACCTGATCCGCGAGGCGGGTCTGGCCGCGGCGCTGGAATCCTACGCGGCCCCGGAACGCATACCGGAACGCAACGCGGCCCTGCTCCGCGAGCTGGGTCTGGACGCGGTGCGTCGCCTGCTGGTGGGCTAGCCGCCGACCCGGCAGGGAGGTCGGTCGGCGTTCGCCGGCTCACCCCAGCCGAAGGCTCGGGTGGTCGCTGGGCACACGACGCGGTCCCGCCTCAGGCGTCGGCCTGCGCGGCCTCGAGTGCCGCGGTGGCCTCGAGCCAGGCCTCCTCCGTCGCGGCGATGGCGCGGTCCAGTTCGGCGTTGTCGGCGATCAGCCGCCGGAGCTCGTCCTGACGGTCACCCTCGTACAGGGTGGTGTCGGCCAGCCGCCGCTCGAGGCCCGCTTTGCGCGCCTGCAGGTCGGCGAGCCCACGCTCGTGTTGCTCCACCGCGCGCTTGAACGGCAGCACGCGCTTGCGCTGCTGGGCCTCGGCACGCTTGCGCTCCTTGCGCTTGTCGGGGATCTGCGACGGCGCTGCGGGTGCTTCCTCGGTCGTACCCCTGCCGCGGCTGCGCAGCCAGGCGGGATAGTCATCCAGGCTGCCGGCGAACTCTTCCACCCGGCCGCCGTGCACCAGCAGCAGTTGGTCGCAGGTCACCCGCAGCAGGTGGCGATCGTGCGAGACGACGACCATGGCGCCCTCGAAATCCTGCAGCGCGCCGGCCAGCGCCTGGCGCATCTCGAGATCGAGGTGGTTGGTGGGTTCGTCCAGCAGCAGCAGGTTCGGGCGTTGGTAGACCAGCATGGCCAGGACCAGGCGTGATTTTTCGCCCCCGGAAAAGGGCCCGACCGGCTCCAGCGCTTTGTCGCCGGGGAAGCCGAATCCCCCCAAGTAGTCACGCAGGCCCTGCTCGCCTGCCGCCGGGTCGAGCTGCAGCAGGTGCTCGAGCGGCGTGTGTTCGGGGTGCAGCTGTTCGAGCTGGTGCTGCGCGAAATAGCCGACACGCAAATCCTGCGCGCCGCGCCGTTCGCCGCCAAGCAAACCGAGCTCGCCTGCCAGCACCTTGATCAGGGTCGATTTGCCAGCCCCGTTCGGGCCGAGCAGTCCGAGCCGGTCGCCGGGAACCAGGGTCATGTCGACGCCGGCGACGATCGGCTCGCCGGCATAGCCCGCAGCCGCGCCGTCGAGCGCGAGCAGCGGTCGCGGCGCCTTCTCGGGCGGCTTGAAGGCGAAGTGGAAAGGCGAGTCGACGTGCGCCGGTGCGATCTGCGCCATGCGCTCGAGCGCTTTCAGCCGGCTTTGCGCCTGACGCGCCTTGGTGGCCTTGGCGCGGAAGCGGTCGACGTAGCTGCGGATGTGGGCAATCTCCTGCTGCTGCTTTACGTAGGCCGCCTGCTGGTTTGCCAGGCGCTCCGCACGGGTGCGCTCGAAGGCCGTGTAATTGCCGCTGTACAGCGTCACGCGCTGCTGCTCGATGTGCGCGATGTGGGTGGTCACCGCGTCCAGGAAGTCGCGGTCGTGAGAGATCAGCAGCAGGGTGCCGGGGTAGCCGCGCAGCCATTCTTCGAGCCAGATCACTGCATCGAGATCCAGATGATTGGTGGGTTCGTCGAGTAGCAGCAGCTCGGAGCGGCACATCAGGGCGCGGGCCAGGTTGAGGCGCACTCGCCACCCGCCCGAGAAGTCGGCCACCGCGCGTTGCTCGTCGTCCGGGCGAAACCCCAGGCCGCTGAGCAAACGGCCCGCGCGGCTGCGCGCCCGGTAGCCCCCCACCGCCTCGAACCTGCCGTGCAGTTCGGCGCTGCGGTGGCCGTCGCCGGCGTGCTCGGCCTGCGCCAGTTCGCGTTCGATGCGCCGCAGTTCGGCGTCGCCGTCGAGCACGTACTCGACCGCCGGCCGCGGGTCGGGCGGCGTCTCCTGCGCGACGTGACCGATCACCCAGTCGGCCGGTCGGCGCAGATTGCCCGCATCGGCGTGCAGGTCGCCCAGTACCAGCTCGAACAGACTCGACTTGCCGGTGCCGTTGGCGCCGGTGACACCGACGTGCTGGCCCGGGTGAATCTGGAAGCTGACGCCCTCGAACAGGACACGCGCGGATTATAGGGCCAGGCGACGAGGATGCGGATGGGCTGCGCCCCGAGCCGAAAGCGATCCGGCCGCGACGCTACGCGCCCGGCCCTGCGCCTTGTCTGGGTTGCATGCCTACCGCCTCCGCCAGATGCTGCGGTGCGATCCGCTCCTCGCCGGCGAGGTCGGCGATGGTACGCGCCACGCGCAGTACGCGGTGGTAGGCGCGTGCCGACAAGCCGAGGCGTTCCAGGGCGCGAGCGAGCAGCGCGTGGCCGTCGTTGTCGATCGCGCAGTGACGGCGCAGGTCGTCGCCGCGCAGCCGGGCGTTGGTGACGCCCTGGCGGTCCAGTTGAGTACGGCGGCAGTGCAGCACGCGTTCGCGCACCGCGGCGCTGTGCTCCGCCGCCGGCGGTGCCGCCCCGGCCAAGTCTGCGAGAGGCACCGCCGGCACCTCGACGTGCAGGTCGATGCGGTCGAGCAGCGGACCGGACAGGCGCCCCTGGTAGCGGGCGATCTGGTCGGGCGTGCAGCGGCAGGCGCGCGCCGGGTTGCCGTGGTGGCCGCAGGGGCAGGGGTTCATCGCGGCGATCAGCTGGAAACGTGCGGGAAACTCGGCGGTGCGCGCGGCGCGCGAGATCACCACCCGGCCGGACTCCAGGGGCTCGCGCAGCACGTCGAGCACGCGGCGTTCGAATTCCGGGAGTTCGTCGAGGAAGAGCACGCCGTGGTGAGCCAGCGAAACCTCTCCGGGCATGGGCAGGCTGCCGCCGCCGACCAGCGCCACGCCCGAGGCGGTGTGATGGGGATTGCGGAAAGGGCGCACCCGCCATTGCGCCGGCTCCGGGCCCAGACCTTGCACCGAGCGGATGGTGGCCGCCTCGAGCGCCTCGCCCTCCTCCAGGTCCGGGAGTAGGCCCGGCAGGCGCTCGGCCAGCATCGACTTGCCGGTGCCGGGCGGTCCGACCAGCAGCAGGTTGTGTTCCCCGGCGGCGGCGATCTCCAGCGCCCGTTTCGCGTGCGCCTGGCCCACGACCTCGGCCAGGTCGGGGGCCGGCGGCCCCACGGACTGCGGGGGATGGCGGGCGACGCGTGCGAGCGGTTGGTCGCGCTCGCCCAGGTGGGCGTGCACGTCGAGCAGGTGCCCGGCGGCGTAGGCGGGGGCGTCGTCCAGCAAGGCCGCCTCGGCGGCGTTGTCCTCCGGCAGGATGACCTTGCGCCCCGTTCGGCGGGCGGCAATCAGGGCCGGGAGCACGCCGCGCACCGGTCTGATGGCGCCGCTCAGGGCGAGTTCGCCTAGCAGTTCCCATTCCGTCAGCTCGGTCCCGTCGAGCTGGCCCGAGCCGGCGAGCACGCCGACGGCTATCGCCAGGTCGAAGCGACTGCCCTGCTTGGGCAGATCCGCGGGGGCGAGGTTCACGGTGATGCGCCTTGCCGGGAACTCGAAGCCGGCGTTGATCAGCGCGCTGCGCACCCGGTCGCGCGATTCCTGTACCGCCTTTTCGGGCAGTCCGACGATGTTGAAGTTGGGCAGCCCGTTGGCGAGGTGGACTTCGACGGTGACCGGCGGTGCGTCGATGCCGAGCGCCGCCCGGCAGTAGGTGATGGCAAGTGTCATGACCGTCCCTGGTCTTGATGGTGTACGGGTCAGGCGTCGGGGTCTCGCTGGGTCTCCAGCTCGCGCACCCGGGCCTCGAGGGCCTCCAGTCTGGCGCGGGTACGGGCCAGCACGCCTTGCTGCACCTCGAACTCCTCGCGCGTGACCAGGTCCAGCCTGGCCAGCGCCTGCTCGAACGCCATGCCGAGGTTTTTCTTCACGTCGTCCTGCAGCGCCAAGAGGCCTTGCGGAAGCCCAGAGGTGATGCGTTTGGACAGGTCGTCCAGGATCTTCGGGTCGAGCATAGCCGACGATTTCCTCCGCGTGTGGGCCGCCCGGCGGCCGGATGCCATCGCAGGTTATTGGGCGCCGGAAACCCTGTCCAGTGCCCTGTCGGCGCAGGACGCACCAAAAGTGCGCACGTTTTCGGCGCCGCCCCGGCTGCGGACGTCCATTCTGGTGCATGCATAAGGGAGACACTGTCGCACGCCGGCGACAAAGGGGAGTAAATAGCTGAATTTAAGTGCTTTCTTATATTGGCACGGAGAGTGCTTCAACGACGATCAACGGCGCTTATAGCGCGCGTGATTCGAAAAATTCATTGGTAAACATAGTGGGAGTTGCAAGCTTATGAGAACGAACAAACTGGCCCTGGCCTGTGGTGCGGCCCTGCTGGGCACGAGTGCGTTGGCGCAGGCGGAACTGAGCGCCAACATCGGTGTCGCCAGCAACTACGTCTGGCGCGGCGTTACCCAGACGGACGACTCGGCCGCCATTTCCGGTGGCATCGACTGGAGCCACGACAGCGGTTTCTACGTCGGGACCTGGGCTTCCAACGTGGATTTCGGGCCCGGTTCGGGTGAGGTGGAATGGGACATCTACGGCGGCTACGGTGGCGAGTTCGGCGATTTCGGTTACGACGTCGGCTACAACTACTACGCCTACCCGGACACTGACGACGCCGACTTCGGCGACATTTACGGCAGCCTGAGCTGGAAGTGGCTCTCGGGCGGCTTGTACTACACGGTCAATAGCGACGTTGACGGGCCGGGCATGTTCCAGGAGGGCGACCTCTACGGCTACCTCTCGGTCAGCTTCGACCTGCCGCAGGACTTCAGCGTTGGCGTTACCGCCGGCTCCTACTGGTTCGACGATGACGGCGCGACCGTCGACGGCGAAAAGCTCGACCTCGACTACAACCACTACCAGCTCGACATCGGCAAGAGCGCCGGCGACTTCGGTGATTTCACCATGTCGTTCTCCGTGGCCGACGACACGGCTGCGACCGGCTACGACGACGACATGAAGGTGTTCGTCTCCTGGAACAAATCGTTCTGACGCCCGCTGACGACTAAAGCCAGAGGTTAGGCAGCCTGGCCCGCGGGCGACCGCGGGCCGTAATTGAGGAGACATTCGATGAAAATGGTTTCAGCCATTATCAAGCCGTTCAAGCTGGATGACGTGCGCGAGGCGCTGTCGGACATCGGCGTGGCCGGCATCACCGTGACCGAGGTCAAGGGCTTCGGCCGCCAGAAGGGCCACACCGAGTTGTATCGCGGTGCCGAGTACGTGGTCGACTTTCTGCCGAAGATCAAGGTCGAGGTGGCCGTCGACGACAGCCAGCTCGATCAGGTGATCGAGGCCATCAGCGGTGCGGCCAAGACCGGCAAGATCGGCGACGGCAAGATCTTCGTTTACAGCCTGGAACAGGCCATTCGCATTCGGACCGGCGAGTCCGGCTCCGAAGCGCTCTGAGCCTGTCGTTAGCTTTTTAGAGGGTTCCAAACAATGGAAGACATACTCAACCTGCGGTACGCCCTCGACACCTTCTACTTCCTGGTGTCGGGCGCACTCGTGATGTGGATGGCGGCGGGCTTCGCGATGCTCGAGGCCGGCCTCGTGCGGGCCAAGAACACCGCTGAAATTCTCACCAAGAATATTTCGCTGTTCGCCGTCGCGTGCATCATGTACATGCTGATGGGCTACAACATCATGTACCCGGCCGACGGCAACGGCTACCTGCCCGCGTTCGACTTCAGCTTCATGTTCGGCGGCGACAACAACCCGGCGGAAGTGCTGGCGCAGGATCCGGCCGCTTGGTACGACGGCAGCTATTACTCCGGCATGTCGGACTTCTTCTTCCAGGTGGTGTTCGTGGCGACCGCCATGTCCATCGTCTCGGGGGCTGTGGCCGAGCGCATGAAACTCTGGGCGTTCCTGCTGTTCGCCGTCGTCATGACCGGCGTCATCTACCCGTTGCAGGGCTACTGGAAATGGGGCGGCGGCTTCCTCGACGCAGCCGGCTTCAGCGACTTCGCCGGTTCCGGTGTGGTGCACCTGTGCGGTGCCACGGCTGCCCTCGCCGGCGTTCTGCTGCTCGGTCCGCGCAAGGGCAAGTACAGCTCCGACGGTCGCATCAACGCCATTCCTGGTGCCAACCTGCCGCTGGCCACCCTCGGTACGTTCATCCTGTGGCTTGGCTGGTTCGGTTTCAACGGCGGCTCCGAGCTGATCGTCTCCAGCGTCGAAGAGGCCAACGCGGTCGCCGCGGTGTTCGTCAACACCAACATGGCGGCGGCCGGCGGTTCGATCGCCGCGCTGATCGTCGCCCGTATGCTGTTCGGCAAGGCCGACCTCACCATGGCCCTGAACGGTGCCCTGGCGGGGCTGGTGGCCATCACCGCCGAGCCGCTCACGCCGGTGCCGCTGACCGCCACCCTGATCGGCGCCGTGGGCGGTGTCATCGTGGTGTTCGCGATCGTCGCCTTCGACAAGCTCAAGGTCGACGATCCGGTCGGTGCCATCTCGGTGCACGGCGTGGTCGGGATGTGGGGCCTGATCGCGGGGCCCCTGACCAACTCGGATGCGAATTTCGGTTCGCAGCTGCTCGGCCTCGGCGTCATCTTCGCCTGGACCTTCGTGGCCAGTCTGATCGTCTGGCTGATCATCAAGCTGGTGATGGGCATCCGCGTCAGCGAGGAAGAGGAGTACGAGGGCGTCGATCTCGGCGAGTGCGGCCTGGAGGCCTACCCCGAGTTCACCGGCAACCGCGGTTCCGGTCTCTGATCGCGTAATCCTCAGCAAGCGGTAAGCAACGGGCGCCTTCGGGCGCCCGTTTTCGATACTAGATCATCTTTTCTCGCAAAGCGCGCCAAGGACGCCAAGAAAAGCTCTTTCTCAGCTACCGGCTCGTACCGCGTCGAGTCCCTCGGCGCTCTCGGTGAG
>JARRQB010000141.1:0-8155 GCA_037382265.1 Gammaproteobacteria bacterium
GGTGGTCGTTCAGCTCGGTCATCGTCCCGACGGTCGAGCGGGAGGTGCGCACCGGGTTGGTCTGATCGATTGCGATCGCCGGCGGGATGCCGTCGATGCGTTCGGCGCGCGGCCGATCCATGCGATCGAGGAATTGCCGCGCGTAGGGCGAGAAGGTCTCGACGTAGCGCCGCTGCCCCTCGGCGTAGACGGTGTCGAACGCCAGCGACGACTTTCCCGAGCCCGACACCCCCGTGATCACGATCAGCTCGCCGAGCGGCAGGTCGAGGTCGAGGTGCTTGAGGTTGTTCTGGCTCGCTCCCCGGATGCGGATCACGTCGCCCGGGGGTGCTGTTCGCGGCTTGCGCATGGGATCGTTCGTGGACCTTCGTTCCTCGCGGGGCCAGGGGTCGGGGGGGTCGTGCGGCTGCGCCGCAGCTTACTCGATTCGTGCCGGCATTGGGATTGGCCGAAGGACCCCGGCGCCCAGGGGGGGCATGGCGGCGTTTTCTCCCGCGGTATCGGGTGGGGCAGTAGACTAGGCTCCCATGAACGCTTCCCCCAGCCGCATGAACTGGCCGCAACTGCTCTCGCGCAAGCGGCTGGGCACCGACCAGCCGCCCAGCCCGGTGACCGCGCGCACGGACTTCCAACGCGACTTCGACCGCATCGTCTTCTCCTCCGCCTTCCGCCGCATGCAGGACAAGACGCAGGTGTTTCCACTGTCCACCGTCGACTACGTGCGCACGCGGCTGACCCACTGTCTCGAGGCCTCGAGCATCGGCCGTTCGCTGGGTACCCTGGTGGGGGAGCAGGTCATCGCGCGGCACGGGTTGGACGCCTTCGAGGTCTCGGACTTCGGCGACATCTGTGCCGCGGCCTGCCTGAGCCACGACATCGGCAACCCGCCGTTCGGTCATTCGGGCGAGGACGCCATCCGCCACTGGGCCGCGCACGGCGAGTACGGGCGGCGGCGCGTGGCCATGCTGTCGCAGGCCGAGCGCGAGGACTTTCTGCGCTTCGAGGGCAATGCCCAGGGCTTCCGCATCATCGCCCGGCTGCAGAACCCGGACAATCCGGGCGGGCTGCAGCTGACCTGTGCCACCCTCGCCGCGTTCACCAAGTACCCGCGCGAGGCCTGGCTCGGCGGCAGCCGTTACGACGGTGTGAGTGCGAGGAAGCAGGGCTTCGTCGCCGAGGACCGCGAGCTGTTCGCCGAGGTGGCCGCCAACGTCGGTCTGCTGCCGCGCCACGACGCCCACGCCATGTGGTGCCGCCACCCGCTGGCCTTCCTGGTCGAGGCCGCCGACGACATCAGCTATCGGGTGATCGACATCGAGGACGGCTTCCGCCTCGGGCACTTCGGCTACGACGAGGTGCTCGACCTGTTCTGGCCGCTGATCTCCGATCGCGAACGTCAGGAGCCGCGCTTCCGGACCATTCGCGACCCCAAGAACCGGATCCAGTTCCTGCGCGCCAAGGTCATCAACGAGGTCATACGCCAGGCGATGGACTGCTTCCTGGACAACGAGGCGGCGATGCTGGCCGGTGCCTTCGACGTGCCGCTGCTGGCGCAGATTCCGATGTCTGCGACCTTCGACCGGCTGGTCGATTTCGCCCGCGAGCGCATCTACTGCGCGCCCGAGGTCGTCGGCATCCAGACGGCGGGCTACCAGGTGGTCGGCGAACTGCTGGAACGCTTCGCCCAGGTGGTCGACGACGTTGCCGAACACGGCGAGCGCGCCTCGCCGCGCAGTCAGATGATCATCCGCCTGGTGCCGGAGCAGTTCCTGGGCGAGGGTGGCAGCCCCGCGCCGGACCCCTACACCCGCCTGCTGCGCCTGAACGACTTCGTCGCCGGCATGACCGACTCCTTCGCGGTATCGCTGTACAAGAAGATCACCGGGATCTCGCTGCCCGGGTCCTGAGGCGAAGGGTCGGCGCCGACGCGTTGGCGGCGGACCGCCGCCGGTACGCCTGGCCGGCCGGCCTTTGGGCAATCATTACCCGTGAGCACAGGTGCGGTTCGGGAGTCCTCCAGGAACGGGATCGGGGTGTCATCATGGTTGCCGTGAAACACAAGGTAACGGGGGTGGTGCTCGCGACCCTGGACGTTGACAGTCTGGCCGGTGCCGACCTGCGCGAGATGAACCTGAGCGGGGCCGACCTGGCGGGAGCGGACCTCTCCGGGTGTCGTTTGGACAACAGCGATCTGACCGACGCCGACCTGCACGCGGCCAAACTCGACGGGGCGTCGCTGGTGGGTGCGCACCTCGACCGGGCCGACCTGCGCGACGCGAGCCTGATCGGGGCGCGGTTCACGGGCCTGCACCAACAGGCCCTGACCTCGCTGGAGCACGCCGACCTGCGGGGCGCGGACCTGACCCGCGCCGACCTGCGCCAGGTGCTGATGAACGAGAGCGACCTGCGCGGGGCCACGCTGACCCGGGCCGACCTCCAGGGCACCTTGTTCTGCGAGAGCGATCTGGGGGGCATCGTCGCGCACCACGCGCTGTTCATCGGCGCCAGCATGCGCAACGCCAACCTGCGCGGCGCCGATCTGTGCGACAGCCACCTGAACGACGCCAACCTGGTCGGTGCGGATCTGTCGGAGGCGAACCTGGGCAGTCTGCGGCCGGACGGCTTCACCGTGATCAACCGGGCGAATCTGCAGGGCGCGGTGTTGCGCGGCGCCAATCTGCACAACATCCAGGGCGAGCACGTCAATTTCCGCCACGCCGACCTGACCGGCAGCGACCTGTCCGCCGGGGTGATCGGCGGCAGCAACATGCGCAGCGCCGACGTCACCGACGTCGACTTCGCCGGGGTGGAACTGGCCACGGTGGAAATGCAGTTCGCCAATTTCTCGAAGGCGCGCAACGCCGACATCCCGATCTACAAAACCAACCTGCGCTAGTGGCGGTCCTCTGCCCGCCCGGCAGCCGGGCGCAGACAAAAAAGTTATAACATTGCAAAACAGTTCTGCGTCTCCGCTCCGAGGCCTGCGTTCATGTCGCGCATTCGTCTGCTCCTGCTGTTGTCGTGCCTGTTGTCGGGCCATGCGCCGGCCGGAGAGCGACCGCTGTCGGTGTTCGTCAGCGTGCTGCCGCAGCGGACCTTCGTCGAGCGGGTGGGCGGCGACCGGGTCGCGGTCGAGGTGATGGTGCAGCCAGGTCATAGTCCGGCGACCTACGACCCCACCCCGAGGCAGATGCAGGCGCTGGCCGAGGCTGACCTGTACGTCCGCACGGGCGTGCCCTTCGAAGCGGCCTGGATGGCGCGCGTCAGGGCTCTTAACCCGGACATGCCCATCCTGGACAACCGCGCCGGCATCGAACTGCGGCGCCTCGAGGCGCACGGCCACGACGGCGACGGGGACGGCACCCATCGCCACGCGGCTGAACTCGATGCCCACGTGTGGACCGATCCGCGACGGGTCATGCTCATGGCGAAGGGCATCCGCGATCAGCTGAGCAAACTGGCACCGGCCGACGCGGGCCGCTTCGACGCCAATTACCGAACGCTCGTGGCGGAGCTCGGGGTCCTCGACCGGGATATTCGTACCATGCTGGCGGACGTCGAACGGCGCCGCTTCCTGGTGTTCCACCCGGCCTGGGGCTATTTCGCCGACGCCTACGGCCTGGAGCAGATCGCCATCGAGGCCGACGGTAAGGAGCCCGGCGCGCAGGCGCTGGCCGCGGTGATCGACCGGGCGCGCCAAGAGGGCGTCAGCGTGGTGTTCGTCCAGCCCCAGTTCAACCGCCGCGCCGCCAGGCGGGTGGCCGAGGCCATCGGCGGCCAGGTCGCGGCGGCAGACCCGCTCGCGCCCGACTACTTTGCGAACCTGCGAGCCGTCGCCGCGGCGATCGCGGCCGCCGACCAGCGCTGACCGGAACGCCGCGCGCAGACCGGGTCACACCGCAGCGATGCGTGGCCGAACGGCCGCCGACGCGTACCGAACGCGATGGCGCAGTACACTGGCTACCGAGGGCTGGCGCCACGTACGCCGCAGCGCCGGACCGGGCCCCCGGGGGCACTATCGACCAGCTGCCTTGCCGCTACGACCATGTGTGGAAGATTCTTTCTCGCCGCCTCGATGGACGACCTGGCCGAACTGCTCGGGCCGTTCGCAGGCGTGCCGCCGACCACGCGCTACAACATCACTCCGGGGCAACCGATCGCGGCGCTGCGCGAAGACGGTGCCGGCGCCCGCCACCTGGTGCCGCTGCACTGGGGGCTGGTTCCGGCCTGGTCCAAGGGGCCGGATACGCGCTACAGCATGTTCAACGCGCGTGCGGAGACGGTGGCGGACAAGCCGGCTTTTCGCGCCGCCCTGCGCTACCGGCGCTGCCTGGTGCCGGTCAGCGGGTTCTACGAGTGGCAGGCGGGCGGGGGCGACGGCAAGCAGCCGTATGCGATCGTCCGGCCGGACCGCAAGCCGTTCGCCATTGCCGGCCTGTGGGAACACTGGCAGGGCGCCGACGGCAGCGAGCTCGAGTCCGGGACCCTGATCGTCACCGCGGCCAACCGCACGCTGGCGCCCGTGCACGAGCGCATGCCGGTCATCCTGGCGCCGGACGACTTCGAGCGCTGGCTCGATCGCCACCGCCAGCACCCGGACGACGTGAGCGATCTGCTGCGCCCCTGTGCGGACGACCTGCTCGAGACCTATCCGGTGTCGACCGACGTGAACAACCCCCGGAACGACTTCGCGGCGCTGACCGCGCCGCTCGAGGACTGAGACACCGTGAAGACACACGCCATCGACGGCCTGCTCGAGATCATGGACCGCCTGCGCGATCCCGAGGGCGGCTGTCCCTGGGACCTCAAGCAGACCTTTCGCACGGGACGAGTTGGGCGACCTGTTGTTCCAGGTGGTGTTCTACGCCCGCCTCGGCAAGGAGCAGGGGCACTTCGACTTCGACGGCGTCGTCGAGGGCATCTGCAGCAAGATGCTGCGGCGCCACCCGCACGTGTTCGGAAAGGCCGAGTTCGCCGACGACGAGTCCCTGCACCATGCCTGGGAGCAATCCAAGCGCCGGGAGCGCGAGGCCCGGCACGGCACCGCGGCCGTCGCCAGTCAGCTCGACGGCGTGACCCGCGCCCTGCCGGCCCTGGTACGGGCCGAGAAGCTGCAGCGCCGCGCCGCCCGCGTCGGCTTCGACTGGCCCGATGCGGGAGGCGCCCTGGCGAAGACGCGCGAGGAGTTCGACGAGGTCGAAGCCGCCCTGGCCGGCGGCGATCGGGTCGAGTTGGGGGCGGAGCTGGGCGACCTGCTGTTCGCCATGGTGAACGTGATTCGCCTGCTGGGGTTCGACGCCGAGCAGACCCTGCGCGGCGCCAACGCCAAGTTCGAACGCCGCTTCCGGCGCATGGAGCGGCTGTTGGCCGAGGCCGGCCGGCCCGATCCCGCGGCGCTGGAACCGGCCGAGCTCGATGCCGCCTGGGAGGAGGTTAAGGCCATGGAGCGGGCTGACGCGTGAGCCGCGGGCCGGTGACAGCCGGGAAGAAATCGCGGACCATGCCTGAGGAACGGCGGACAGCGAGAGACTCCGGTTTGGATACTGAACGAGAGCGGCTGCTGCAGACGCGCTTCGCGGCCGAGGCCGGTCGGCTGCGCGAGGTGCGACAACAGGTGATGGACGCCGCGGGCCGCGCGGGGTTGGCGGCCGAGCCGGCGGCGGAGATCGCCCTGGCGATCAGCGAGGCCTGTGCCAACATCATCGAGCACGGCTACGGTGGGCGCGCGGGCGAGGCGATAGTCCTCACGGTCGACCGCGAGCCCGGGCGCCTGGTCTTCGTGCTCGAGGACGACGCCCCGCGCATCGACCCGGCGAAGATCGTCTCGCGCGATCTGGCGGATCTCCGGCCCGGTGGTCTCGGCGTGCGCTTCATGCGTGAGATCATGTCCGAAGTGAGCTATCTCCCCGGTCCCGAACGCGGCAACCGGCTGGAGCTGGTCAAGGAGTTGTAGAGCGATGGCGCATCGAATCGAACAGGGCGAGGGCTACGCGGTGGTGCACCTCGACGGCGACGTCGACCTGAGCAACTCGCCGGCCGCGCGCAAGCTGATCATGTCGGCACTGCAAAAGCCCCAATCCGTCCTGGTCGATCTGTCCGGCGTCAGCTACATCGACAGTTCGGGCATCGCCAACCTGGTCGAGGGCTACCAGCTGGCCCGCCAGCTGGGGGTCGATTTCGCGCTGCTGGGCGTCAGCCCGGCGGCCAGCAAGGTACTGGGGCTGGCCCGGCTGGACGAGGTCTTCACCCAGTACCGCGCGCTCGAGGACTGGCTCGCGAAGGCCCAGCCGACGGACGCATGAGCGCCGTCGGTTTCATCGAAGCCGCGGGCAGGCGCACGCTCGGCGGTGTCGCGGAGGCCGGCTATCTGTTCATGCTGTTCGCCGAGAGCCTGTACTGGCTGCTCGTCGGCCCGTTCATCCGCCAACCCGTCCGCTTGCCGAACCTGTTCGCCGAGATGATGAGAATCGGGGCGCTGGCCGTCCCCATCGTGTTTCTGCTGTCGTTCGCGAACGGGGTGATCATGGCAATCCAGGGTATCGCGACGCTCAAGGAGTTCGATGCCGAGTCCCAGGTCGTGCCCGGTATCGCCTATTCGGTGACGCGCGAGTTCGGGGTCCTGATCGCGGCCATCGTGGTGGCCGGGCGCTCGGGCTCGGCGGTGGCCGCGCGCATCGGTTCGATGCAGCTCTCGCAGGAGATCGATGCCCTGCGCGTCATGGGTGTCGAGCCGGTGCGCTACCTGGTGGCGCCGATCCTGCTGGCCACCCTTACCATGCTGCCGGTGCTGACCATCCTCGCCGACGCGGCCGCCATGCTGGGCGGCGGCCTGTACAGCAGCTTCGTCCTGCACATCAGCCTGACGACGTTTTTCGAACGCGCCTTCGAGGTCCTGGTTCCCTATGACGTGGTGCAGGGGCTCATCAAGAGCGTGGTGTTCGGCGGCTTGATTGCGTTGATCGCCTGCAGCAACGGCTTCTCGGTGGTCGGGGGCGCGGAGGGGCTGGGACGCGCCACTACCCGCTCGGTGGTGCTGTCGATCGCGGCCATCGTGGTCGCCGACATGATCTTCACCTACTTCCTGACGCGGTGACGGGCGCGCGGACAGAGCGGGCCGACGCAGTGCCGGCCGCGGCCGCGCCGCCAGCGGTGGTGCGCGTGCGGGGCCTGGATGCCAGCTACGACGAGCGCCGGGTCCTGGAGGGGGTCGATCTCGACGTCGGCGAGGGCGAGATCATGGTGGTCATGGGGGGCAGCGGTTCGGGCAAGTCGACCCTGTTGCGCCACCTGTTGGCGCTCAACCGGCCGGCCCGCGGCAGCGTGGAGATCTTCGGCCGCGACCTGGCCGGGCTGTCCGGGCGGGAACTCTACGCCTTGCGCAGGCGCATGGGCGTCGCCTTCCAGGGCGGGGCCCTGTTCAATTCGCTGACGGTCGAGGATAACGTTGCGTTTCCGCTGCGCGAGCACACCCGGCTGGACGACAACACCGTGCGCATCATGGCGCGCATGAAGCTCGAGGTGGTCGGCCTGGCGGGCTTCGAGAAGCTCATGCCGGCACAGCTCTCGGGGGGCATGATCAAGCGCGCGGCGCTTGCGCGCGCCATCATCATGGACCCGGCGCTGCTGTTCTTCGACGAGCCCTCCGCCGGCCTCGACCCCGTGGTGTCGGCCGGCCTGGATGAGCTTATTCTGCGCTTGCGCGATACCATGGGGGTCACGGTGATCGTCGTCACGCACGAACTGGACAGCGCCTTTCGGATTGCCGACCGCATCACGGTGCTCGACCAGGGTCGCGTGCTGGTCAGCGGCGCCAAGGAGGCGGTCCGCAACAGCTCGCACCCGCGCGTCCAGAATCTGTTACATCGCCGCATCGAGGAGGTTCGGGTCAATGCCGACGAGTACCTGCGCCGACTGACCGACGACCTGGCGGGCCTATGAAAAGGGACAGCATCAATTACCTGATCGTGGGGAGCGTGGTCCTGGCCGCCCTCGGTCTGCTGCTGTACGTGCTGTACCGCCTGACCGGCGGCGTCGACGAGAACACCCGCTACCACGTCCACTACCCCAACGTCGGCGGTCTGCGCCAGGGCACCCCGGTGACCTACGAGGGCTACAAGATCGGGGTCGTGGCGGCCATCGACCCGGTGCGCAACGG
>JARRQB010000141.1:8211-11339 GCA_037382265.1 Gammaproteobacteria bacterium
TGCGCGACGGTTGGCCGATCCCGGTCGACAGCGTCGCCTACATTGCTTCCGAGGGGCTGTTGGCCGAGACGGTGATCAATATCGTCGAAGGCGACAGCACCGACTACCTGACGCCGGGTGCCGAATTGCGCGGCGCCATCGCATTGGACGTCTTTGCCTCGGTGAACGACGTCGCCACCAAGGTCAATCACCTGCTCGATACCGACCTGCGCATGCTGCTCGCCAATCTCGACGGGCGGGTGTCGAACATCGGCGACCAGTTCGACCGCCGGCTGCCGGCGATGCTGGACGCGGTCGATCGGCTGCTGGCGACGTTGCAGTCCGCCGCCGACCGGCTGCCCGAGTTCCTCGACCCCGCCACGGAGCAGCGGCTCGAGCGGCTGGTCGCGAACGGTGCGGCTATCAGCGACAAGCTGCTGGTGTTCACGGACGATCTGGCGCGGACCCGGGCGGCGGCCGACGAACTGTTGTACGAATCGCGGCAGACGGTCGATGAGAATCGCGAGGACCTCCGCCTGGCCGTGGTCGCATTGCGGAGTGCCCTCGAGCTGCTGGCCGCCGACACCGACGCCATCCTGCGCAACCTCGATGGGGCGGCGCGAAACATGAACGAATTCAGCCGTCAGTTGCGGCAGAACCCGGGCCTGCTGTTCTCTGGCAAGCCGGCGCGCGAGGTGGGGACGGGTGATGGGCGTTAGGCGGAGGTGGTTGCTGGTGGCAACGGTGGTGTTGGCCGCGGGTTGTGCCGGGCCGGGGGAAGTGCCCGAAGACCGCTTCTACCGACTGAACCCCGTGGCCCCCGAGCAGCCGTTGGCCGAGCCGTTGCTGCGCGGGGTGCTCGAAGTGGAGCGCCTCGACGCCTTCGGGGTCTACCACGACCGGGCGATCCTGTACGCGCCGGCCGACGAGCCCGCCACGCTGCTCCATCATCACTACCACTTCTGGGTCGCGCCGCCGACCGAACTGGTGCGCGACCACCTCGCGGCCTATCTGCGCGCGGCCAATCTGGCGGAGACCGTCGCTAGCGGCCAGCTGGGGCAGCGCGGCGACCTGGTGCTGGCGGCCAGGCTGACGCGGTTCGAGCGGGTACTGAAGCCGGGCGGGGCGGTGGTGACCCGGGTTGGCCTGGCCGTGGTCGCACGGCGTGACGGGCAGTTGGCACTACGGCGCGAGTATGCGGCCGACACCGCCGCCGAAGACGCCTCCTTCGGGGCTTCGGTCCGCGCCATCGAGCAGGGCCTGGCGAGCGTGTACGCGGCCCTGCTCGGCGATCTGCAACGGCTGCTGCGCCCGCATTGAGGGGCGGCGCAGCGGGAGGAGACTCAATCCACGCCGCGAACGGCGTCGAACTCGCTCGGCAGGGCCAGGGCGACGGCCTGCACGGGGAAGGTACAGCGGCGGTCGTACCCCGCCGGCAGCGGGTGGTCCTGGTGCGGGCACTCGCGGGGTTGACCGTCGCAGGCGACGCCAGGAACGATACGGTGGTCGCAAACGTCGCAATATTGATACTTCTGCTGCAATTTCATGATCTTTCCAGACTGATACGTGATTTGAACCGGCCAGACGAAGTTTACATCTTTTCCAATAAATTCATCGGTCGTGAAACAGCTTTCTGAACCATCTCGTGAGTATTTTTTTGACATTGAGACCCATGTCTCCTAAGTACAACGCTTTCGACCAAGAGTGTAGCATTTTTGGCAAGAGCGTAGGCTTTCTTTTGTCCGGTCCTGGAGCGTGAACGAGGTGGCAGGGTGACGAGCAGAGTTGGGTTCGCGGCCGCGCTGGTCGCCACGGTGCTGGTCGGGGCGGGCTGCGGCAGCAATCCGGTGACCGGCGAGCAGGAGTTCGCGCTGGTGTCCACCGAGCAGGAGATCAGCCTCGGACGGCAGAGCTACGGGCCGCAACGCCAGGCCGAGGGTGGCGACTACGTGCTCGAGCCCGCGCTCACGGCCTATGTCGCCGGCGTCGGCAAGCGCTTGGCCGAGGTGAGCGACCGCGCGCTGCCCTACGAATTTCGCGTGGTGAACGATTCCACACCGAACGCCTGGGCACTGCCCGGGGGCAAGATCGCCATCAACCGCGGCCTGTTGGTGGAACTGGACAGCGAGGCGGAACTCGCCGCTGTGCTGGCGCACGAAATCGTGCACGCGGCCGCTCGGCACGGCGCCCAGGGGATGGAACGCAGCACCCTGCTGGAAGGCGCCCTGATCGCCACCGGCATTGCGCTCGGCGACTCGGGTTATCGGGACCTGGCGATGACCGGCGCACAGCTGGGCGCACAACTGGTGCACACCAAGTACGGGCGTGATGCCGAACGCGAGGCGGACCTCTACGGCATGCGGTACATGGCCCGCGCCGGTTACGACCCCCAGGCCGCGGTGCGGCTGCAGGAAACCTTCGTGCGGCTCGCCGAAGAAGGCGAGACCGACTGGCTCTCGGGCCTGTTCGCGAGCCACCCGCCGTCGCGTGAACGGGTCGAGAACAACCGTGTCGAGGCGCGCCGGCTGGCCGTTGCCGACGGCCGGGTCGGGCGCGAGGCCTATCACCAGGCCACGGCGCGGCTGCGCCGCAACCGGCCGGCCTACGAGGCCTACGACCAAGCGCGCCGGGCGTTCGCCGACGGCCAGTCGCAGGAGGCGCTGAAGCTGATCGATCGCGCCATCGCCATCGAGCCCGCGGAGTCGCTGTTCCACGGGCTGAAAGGCGACCTGCTGGCCGAGACCGGTCGCCGCCGCGCGGCGCTTGCGAGCTACGATCGTGCCCTGGCGGCCAACCCCGATTACTTCAAGCACTACCTCACGCGCGGCTTCCTGCGCCGTGATCTGGGCGACATCGCCGGCGCGCGCAGCGACTTCCGCCGCAGCATGGAGCTGCTCCCGACCACCGAGGCGCGCTACGGCCTGGGCCGGCTGGCCGCAGACGCCGGCCGGCGGGACGAGGCCGTCGCGCAGTTCCGCGCCGCCGCCGGCGGCAGCACGGCGGTCGGGAGGGCGGCCGCGCGGGACCTGGCGCGGCTGGATCTGGAGGCCAACCCAGCCTCCTACATCGCCGCCGCAACTCGCCGCAACCCGGGCGGCTACCTCGACGTCTTGGTCGAAAACCGATCGGCCCTGACGGTGGAACGAATC
>JARRQB010000142.1:0-12864 GCA_037382265.1 Gammaproteobacteria bacterium
CGGAACCAAGAACATGGGGGCCAGCTTCGGCTTCGATCAGGCCGTGATTCTGCCCGTGCCGTTCGAGTACGAGACCGACGAGTTCGGCCTGTCGCTGGAGTACGTCGGTCAGAAGCTGCAGTCGCAGTTTTCGTACATGGGCTCCTTATTCAACAACGACGCCGATGCAATCCAGTGGAGCAACCCGTACGAGAACGCCGCGAGCGACACGGCGCGGGGTCAAATGGCCGAGTACCCGGACAACCAGTTCCACCAGTTCAGTGCCCTGTTCGGTTATCAGTTGCGTGACGACACTCGCCTCGGTCTGCGCCTGTCGCGGGGGCGTATGACCCAGGACGAGAACTACCTGCCTTACACCGTGAACCCGGGGCTGCCGCAGACGGAGCTGCCGGCGTCGAGCCTCGATGCGACGGTGGACACCACGCTGGCGGCGTTCGACGTCAATTCGCGGCCGACCAGGAACCTGAGCCTGGACGGCAGCTACACCTACAGCGACCGCGACAACAAGACCGACAGCCGGGTGTACGATTATGTCGTCGCGGACAGCGGTCCAGGCGGCATGCGCAGGAATGCGCCGTACAGCTACAAACAGCGCCTGCTTCGCCTCAAGGCCGCCTATCGCTTTCCCAAGGACGTCAACTTCTCGGTGGGCTACGACGACGACCAGCGGACGCGGAGCTACGTACAGATCGAGGACACGCACGACAAGACCGGCTGGGCGAAACTGAGGCTGCGCCCGCTCGACTCGCTGGAGGCGACCCTCAAGTACGCGTATGCCGACCGCGACGGGTCGGACTACGTGCCGCTCCAGGACATCGACCCCCTGCTCGAAAATCCTAACCCCAACATCTACGAAAACCCCCTGATGCGCGTGGTGCAGCTGGCCGACCGCAAGCGCAACACGACGGGCCTGCTACTCACCTACACGCCCGTCTCGCGGCTCTCGCTGGGCTTCGACATCGATTATTCGAAGGACGATTACGACAGCGACTACCTGGGTCTGCAGGAGGCCAGCAACACCACCTACACGGCCAGCGGGTCGTACCTGTTCAGCGAGGACCTGAGCACGACGCTGTACTACACCCACGAGGAACTGAAGTCCGACCAGAAGGGCAGTGAAAAACAGTTCTACGACGACCCCGAGCACTTCTGGGTCATGTCGGACGAGTACAAAACCGACACCGTCGGCCTGGGCGTCAACTGGCAGGGCATGGACGACAAGCTGCGGGTGGGCGCGGACCTGACCTACGCGGAGTACAGCGGCGACATCGAGTTTTCCTCCGGCCAGGCATTGCCGGACACGGGCTCGAAGCTGACGGCGCTCGACATGCACGCGACCTACCGGCTGTCCGACCAGCTGTCGCTCGGGGCGCGGCTGCGGTACGAGGATTACGAGGAGGACGACTGGACCAAGGACGGGTATGTCGACACCCTACCCAACTTGCTCTCGCTGGGGACGGCGCCGCAGGATCAGTCCACGCTGCTCGGCTACGTGTCGGTACGCTACCAGTTTTAAAACGGCCGGTCCGACGTTGTAGTATTCGCGTACCGGTCGGAGGGAGCGTCTACCCGCCTCTCGCACCGGATGTCACCGGTTCTCACCGCCATGGCCGTGCGCTCGGCGGCGCCGAATCTAACGCGGAGGTTTGTTGCGAATGCCGGCTGTAGAAAGGGCGGCTGCGGCTGTGACCGTGCTGATGGTGCTGGTAATCGCTTTCAAGGCAGCGGACCTGACCTGGCGGCTGCTGGGTGACGACGCGGCCGAGTTCCACGCGCCTGCCGCCATGCCTGCCGCCGGCGCGGCGGACACGGCGGAGCCGAACGCTCCCGATTACGCTTTCCTCCAGTCGCTGCACCTGTTCGGGCAGCCGCAGACGCCGGCCGGCTCGGCCGACGGCGGTCCGACGGAGTCGGCGGAACTGGCGGAACTCGTCTCCGCGCCCGAGACGAACCTGCAGCTGACGCTGCGGGGCGTCTTCCAGACCGGTCCCGTGGGGGTCACGGTCGCGATCATCGCCGACAGCCGCAACCAGGAACGGCCCTACCGAGTGGGCGACGAGCTGCCCGGCGACGCGATCATCAAGCGAATCCTGCCCTACAGCGTGCTGCTGGAACGCAACGGGCGGCTGGAGTCCTTGCATCTGCCCCGACAGGGCGTGGCCGGCGGGCCGGCCGGTGGTGGCGGCGCGTCAGCCGGCGTGCCCGGCCGGGCCGGTCGGGTTTCCGCCAAAGGCCGGTCCCAGGGCGGCGCGACGCCCGACGACTTCGGGCGGGTGCCGCGCAAGCTGGTGGCCGACCCGTCGAGACTGACCCGGTACGTGAAGTTCGAGCCGGTCAGCGTCGACGGGCGGTTGAAGGGCTACCGGGTCGAACCCAGTGGCGAGGACAGCCTGTTTGTCGATGCGGGTCTGAAGCGAGGCGACGTGGTGACCGGAATCAACGGTATCGCGCTGAGTTCCCAGGACGCGCTGTCCAAGCTCGTCGCGGAGATGAACAGCGCCGATCACCTCTTGCTGGACATAGAAAATGGTCGCAGTCGCAGAAAGCTGGATATACGATTCGACTGATGCCGCCGTCGGTCCCGAGATCTCCCCGAAGTAAACATCCCTGTACATCATGGTCATAACGCAACGCATTGGAGAACTTGGCCGGGCGCTCGGCTTGCTCGCCTTTTTCCTCTGGTTCGCGGCCGCGCCCTCCGCCCGGGCCGAGGAGTTGATGCTGAATCTCCGCGATGCGGACATCGAGGCCGTCATCATGACCGTCTCGGAGATGACCGGGAAGAATTTCATCGTCGATCCGCGGGTCAAGGGCAAGGTCACGATCGTCTCCTCGGAACCCCTGGACGCCGAGGCGCTGTATCAGACTTTTCTCGCCGTGCTCGAGGTGCACGGCTTCGCCGCCGTGCCGGCAGACGGTGTCGTCAAGATCCTCCCGGCCATCAGCGCGCGCGAAAGCGGGGGACTCGTGGCCTCGAGCGGCGAGCCGGGCTTCGGCGACGAGTACGTCACCCGGGTGATCCACGTCAACAACCTCAACGTGCTCGAACTGGTGCCGATCCTTCGGCCGCTGCTGCCGCAGGCCGGGCACATGGCGGGCCTGGCCCGGTCGAACGTGCTGGTCGTTTCGGGTACGGCCGCCAACATCGCGCGGCTGTACCAGATCGTGCAACGTATCGACCGCCGCGACGACGAGGAGGTCGAAGTCATCCGCCTGTCGCACGCGTCCTCCTCGGAGATCGTCCGCATCATGCAGTCGCTCGACGCGAGCGACAAGGGCGACGTCAACCGGGTGAGTATCGTGGCGGACGAACGCACCAACAGCGTCCTGCTGAGCGGCGCAAAGCTGCCCCGGCTCAGGTACCGCACCATCATCGCGCACCTGGACACGCCGCTGGAGAGCTCCGGGAACGTCGAAGTGATCTACCTGAACTACGCCAAAGCGAAGGATCTCGCACCCATCCTGCTCGGCGTCAGCCAGGGTATCCAGGAAGACACCAGTGGCGCCAAGGGCCAGGGCAAGCCCGGGGAGCGCGTCCACATCGAAGCGGACGAGAACAGCAACGCGCTGATCATCAACGCGCCGCCGGACGTCCTTGGGTCCTTGAAGTCCGTGGTGCGGAAACTGGATTTCCGTCCCGCGCAGATACACGTGGAGGCCGTGATTGCCGAGGTGACGACGGAAACGGCGAACGAACTGGGGGTGCAGTGGGGCATTGCCGACTCGGACCAGGAGAGCGTGGGCGGACTGATCAATTTCGGCGGGTCGGGCTCCGGGATCATCGACATCGGACAGGCGCTGCAGGGCGGCGCCTTGCCGAGCAACGTGGACGGCTTGACGATCGGGGTCGGGAGTCTCACGGGCTCGATCAACATCGTGGCGGTGATCAGGGCGCTGGCCGCCGACGCGGACAACAACATCCTTTCGACGCCCTCGCTGACCACGTTGGACAACCAGGAGGCGGAGATCGTCGTCGGCCGGGAAGTGCCGTTCATTACCGGTTCCTTCACCAGCACCGGGAGCGGCAGCAACCCCACCGACCCCTTCCAGACCTACGAGCGCAAGGACGTGGGCCTGACGCTCAAGGTCCAGCCGCAGATCAACGAAGGCAACTCGGTGATACTGAAGATCTACCAGGAGGTGTCGAGCATCGCCAGTACGACGAGCGGCGCCGAGGACCTGGTGACCAACAAACGTTCCGTCACCACGTCCGTCCTGGTCGACGACGGGCAGATGATCGTCCTGGCCGGGCTGATCGACGAGGCACTGCGCGACAGCGAGCAGAAGGTGCCCTTGCTCGGCGACATCCCCGGACTGGGCCAGCTGTTTCGCTACAACAAGGCTGAGACGGTAAAGACCAACCTGATGGTTTTTCTGAGGCCGACGATCGTGCACAACGCGGGCGACATCGCAAGTATCGTGGACGGCAAGTACAGCTACATGCGCAACCAGCAGCTGCAGGCGGGTCGGCGCGGCAATGAGCAGTTCAACAGAGACTCCGTGCCGGTGCTGCCCGACCCCGACAGCCCGGTGCTTGCGCCCGCTGCCCAGAGTGTCGTGCAGCCCCCGCCGCCGGCCGACACGCCGCACGTCGAGAACAACTACGAGGAATTGATGAATTACTAGGGCGTGGAAGCACGGCGGCGCCCATCCTCTCAGCACGCAAGCGATCGCCTGAACATCACCAAGGCGGCAACCGACCGGGTTCGCCGGCAGGGCGGAGAATGAACGAACCAAAGCAATTGCCTTTCACGTTCGCCAGACGCCACGGGGTGGTCCTGGAGGCGGACGCCGGCGCCGTGCCCGCGTTGTACCACCAGTCCAGTAACCAGGCGATGCAGCTGATGGGCGACATCGACGACGGACTGGATCTTGCCCACATCGCCGGAGCCCTGCCGGAAACCGAGGACTTGCTGGAAAGCCAGGACGATGCGCCCATCATTCGCCTGATCAACGCCCTGCTGGCCGAGGCGGTCAAGGACGAGGTGTCGGACATCCACATCGAGCCGTTCGAGGGCGATCTGGTGGTGCGCTTCCGGGTCGACGGCATTCTGCGCGAGGTGATCCGGCCGAACCGGGCCATCGCGCCGCTGCTGGCGTCGCGAATCAAGGTCATGGCCAAACTGGATATCGCCGAAAAGCGCCTGCCCCAGGACGGCAGGATCTCGCTGCGCGTGGCGGGCCGCGCCGTCGACGTGCGCGTCTCCACGCTGCCGTCGGGGCATGGCGAACGGGTGGTGCTGCGCCTGCTCGACAAGAAGGCGGGGCGGTTGGACCTGGCGCAGCTGGGCATGGACGACGCGACCTGCAGCCAGATGGACGAGCTCATACACCGTCCGCACGGTATCGTACTGGTGACCGGGCCCACGGGTTCGGGTAAGACGACCACCCTGTATGCGGCGCTCACGCGGCTCAACGACCACAAGCGGAACATTCTGACGGTCGAGGACCCGATCGAGTACTACCTCGACGGGATCGGGCAGACGCAGGTCAACACCAAGGTGGACATGAGCTTCGCCAGGGGGCTGCGCGCCATCTTGCGCCAGGACCCGGACATCGTGATGGTGGGCGAGATTCGCGACCTGGAAACGGTGGAAATCGCCGTGCAGGCGTCGCTGACCGGCCACCTGGTGCTCTCGACCCTGCACACCAACACCGCGATAGGCGCGATCACGCGGCTGCGCGACATGGGGGTCGAGCCTTTCCTGCTCTCCTCCAGCGTGATCGGCGTGCTGTCGCAGCGCCTGGTCAGGGTCTTGTGCAAGGCCTGCAGGCGCCCGTTCGATCCCAATCAAAAGGACCGCGAGATGCTCGGTCTGGACGGTTCTCGGCCGGTCGAACTCTATGCGCCGGTCGGTTGTTCGCACTGCAACCAGACGGGCTACCGCGGACGCGTGGGGATCTACGAACTGGTCGGCGTGGACGAGCACCTGCGCGGCATGATTCACGACGAAGCGGGCGAACACGACATGGAGGCCTATGCCCACAGTCTGACAAGGAGCATTCGGCAGGACGGCGTCAGGAAGATCCTCGCCGGCGAGACGTCGATGGAAGAAGTGTTCCGCGTGACCAGCGAGCGCTGAGCACGGGGCGGATATGCCGGCTTTCGAATACAGCGTACTCGATCGTGCGGGTAAGCAATCGAAGGGGGTCGAGGAAGGCGACACTGCTCGACAGGTCAGACAGAGCCTGCGCGAACGGGGCTTGATCCCGCTCAGCGTCGAGGAGATAAGCCAGCGCAGGAAGCTGAGGCCGCGCGGCGGCTTCACCTTGGGTAAGCCCGGCGTGAGCGCCACCAGCCTGGCGTTGATCACCCGCCAGTTGGCCACGCTCGTGCGTTCGGCAGTGCCGCTGGAGGAGGCGCTGATGACGGTCGCGAACCAGGGCGAGAACCACCGTCTGAAGACGATTCTGCTGGCCGTGCGCTCGCGCGTGCTCGAGGGTTTCACCCTGGCCGACGGGTTGGCGGAGTTCCCCGCGATATTCCCGGAGCTGTACCGGTCGACCGTGGCGGCGGGCGAGCAGGCGGGGCATTTGGACAAGGTCCTGGAACGCCTGGCGGATTACACCGAAAAGCGCCAGCAGCTGCGGCAGAAGATCCAGCTGGCGCTCCTTTACCCGTCGCTGCTGACCGTCGTGGCCGTGGCGATCACGGTGGGCCTGTTCACCTATGTGGTGCCGCAGGTCGTCCAGGTCTTCCAGAGCATCGATCAGCAACTGCCCTTGCTGACGCGGTTGCTGATCCAAGTGAGCGAGTTCCTGCGAAGCTACGGCATCGTAATGCTCCTGGCCCTGGCCGGCTGCTTCTATCTTGCGAACCGGCTGCTGAAGCGTCCCGCCGTGAAAGCGAAGTGGCACGGCTTTTTGCACCGCATCCCGCTGGTCGGTACGCTGTTTCGCGGCGTCAACACGGCGCGTTTTGCCCGAACATTGAGTATTCTCGGCGGCAGCGGGGTGCCGGTGCTCGATGCGATGCGCATCTCGGGCGCGGTCATCACCAGTCTGCCGATGCGCACGAGCGTGGAGAAGGCGGCCGAACTGGTGCGCGAGGGCAAGGGCATCGCGGTGGCCCTGGAGCGGGAAAAGCAGTTCCCCCCGATTTTGATGCAGTTGATTGCCAGCGGCGAGTCAACCGGCAAGCTGGACGTGATGCTCGAACGGGCGGCGGACAACCAGGAGCGCGAACTGGAAACCCTGATCGCGGCATTGTTGGGCATCTTCGAGCCCCTTATGATCCTGCTCATGGGCGCGATCGTCATGATTATCGTTCTGGCGATACTGCTGCCGATTTTCGAATTGAACCAACTGGTGCAGTAGCAGCGCGCCCGGTGTTTTTGCGCTACGCCAGTTGCCATGACGCGCGCCGGTCGACGTCGCGGCTTTTCCGGGTCCCTGCAAGCGGCTCACCAGCGGCTCGCAAAGGCGGCAGCCGCGCCAAGGAGTTACAAGTGATGCGATTTCCTTATGCTTCAACCCGTGGTTTTACCCTGATCGAAGTCATGGTCGTGGTCGTCATACTGAGCATCTTGGCGGCGATCATCGTGCCCCGGGTGATGGACCGGCCCGACGCGGCGCGGGTGACCAAGGTACACAACGATCTGCGCGCCATCGAGAGCGCCTTGAACCTGTATCGGCTGGACAACTTCAACTACCCGAGCACCGATCAGGGGCTTCAGGCCCTGGTGGAGAAGCCCGTCGGCAACCCCGAGGCCAAGAACTGGAAGGCCGGCGGGTACCTGGACCGGGTGCCGATCGACCCCTGGGGCAACCCCTACCAGTACCTGCAGCCGGGCAAGCACGGCGAGATCGACGTCTACAGCCTCGGTGCGGACGGGCGCGCCGGCGGCGACGACAGGAACGCCGATATCGGCAACTGGCAGATCGATTGACGCCCGCGGTTCATGCGACAACGCGGCTTCACCCTGATCGAGCTCATGGTGGTGGTGGTGATCATCGGCATCGCCGCCAGCCTGATCGTCGTCACCATCGGGTCCGACCCGCTGGGGCGTCGGGCCGAGGACGAGACCAGGCGCGCGGCGGCGTTGCTCGAGCTGGCGCAGGAGCAGGCGATCCTCGAGGGCAGGGAGTACGCGGTCGGCCTGGCGCGCGACGGTTATCGTTTCTACCGGCTTCAGGGCGCTGATTGGGTCGCCGTCCAGGACGACGCGCTGCTGCGGCCCAGAACGCTGGAGCCGGGCCTGGTGATCGAGCTGCGGGTCGAAGATGCTCAGGTACCGTTGACCGAAGACGGCGACGCGCGCGAGGCGCCGCAACTGGTGCTCTATTCCAGCGGCGAGCGCACTCCGTTCGAACTGACCATCGCGCCCGAGGGCCTGACGTCCGGGCCGGCGCTGCGCGGGAAGACCTTCGGCCGGCTGGAGATCGAACTGCCGGACAGCACGTGACATCGTTCAGGCGCAATCCGGGTCACGGCGGCTTCACCCTGGTCGAGGTTCTGGTCGCCCTCGCGATCATAGCGATCGCGCTCGGCGCGCTCATTCGCGCGGGGGCCGACGCCGCGGCCAACGCGAGTTACCTGCGCGACAAGACCTTCGCCCACTGGGTGGCATTGAACCTGATCGCCGAGCAGCAGTTGCGACCCGACTGGCCGCCGGTGGGCCTCAGCGACGGCACGGCGCAGTTCGCGGGTCGCGATTGGCCCTGGCAGCAGGAGGTCGAGGCGACCGGCGACGGCGACATACGGCGGCTGATCGTCGGGGTCGAGAGGCCCGGCATCGCGGGGGCGGTGGTGAGGCTGGTGGCCTACCTGCCGCGTCGGGGCGCGGGGGGCACACGGCCGTGACCGGGCGTCACCTGCCTGCCGCCGATCGGGCCGTGCGCTGCGGCGGCATGACCCTGCTGGAGGTGTTGGTGGCCGTGGCAATACTGGCCGTCGTGTCGGTGTTGGCCTACGGCGGCCTGCAAGCCGTGCTCGACGCCGATGAACTGACGACGGCCCACGCAACGGAGCTGACTGAGCTGCAGCGCGCAGTTGCGCTGATCGGCGACGACCTGGCGCAGATCGTCGGGAGGCCGATCCGCGGCGCCTACGGCGACGACAGGCCCGCCCTCGACGGCACTCAGCCGCTGTATGTCGAATGGACCCGGGGCGGCTGGCGCAACCCGACCGGGCGCCTGCGCAGCGCGTTGCAGCGTGTCGCCTACCAGGCGGAAGACGGCAGCCTGGTGCGCGCTTCCTGGTACGTGCTGGATCGCGCACAGGACACGGAGCCGGAAAGGTCGGTATTGTTGACGGGGGTGACAGGTCTGCGCTTCAGGATGCTCGACGACGATCGCGAGTGGCACGAGGATTGGCCGGTCACCCAGGGAGAGGGGGCGCTGGCCACGCTGCCGTTGGCGGTCGAGGTGATGCTCGACACCGAGCGCTGGGGGGGCACGTTGAGGCGCCTCGTGGCGCTGCCACAAGGGCGATGAGCGTGCGTCGGTACCGCAGTCCCTGCCGCGAGCACGGTGTCGCACTGATCACCGCGATCCTGGTCGTCGCGCTGGCCGCCAGCGTGGCGACGGCCATGGTCAGCAGGCAGCAACTCGACATCCGGCGCAGCGCCAACCTGATGGAGGCCGATCAGATCGCGCTGTACGCCGGGGGACTGGCAAGTTGGGCAGGCCAGATCCTGGGTCGGGACCGACGGGACGGCGAGTCCGACCACCTCAACGAGGCGTGGGCGACCGTGTTGCCGCCGATTTCAGTGGAAAACGGTCAGGTGGCCGGTTACCTGGAGGACATGCAGGGGCGTTTCAACCTGAACAGCCTGCTGGTCGGGGGCGAGCCTGACGAGATCGCCGTCGATCGGTTTCGGCGTTTGATGCGCGTGCTGGGTTTAATCGAGGATCTGGCGGTGGCGGTGCTCGACTGGTTGGATGCGGACATCAACCCGGGGTTCCCGGCGGGGGCCGAAGACGATTTCTACCTGGGGCTCGAGCCACCTTACCGGGCGGCGAACCGGCCGATGGCGAGTCCGTCGGAACTGCTGCTGATCAACGGGATCGATACGGCCGCTTACGAGATGCTGCGCCCGCACGTCAGCGTGCTGCCTACGGCGACGCCGATCAACGTCAACACGGCAACCGTGCCGGTGTTGATGAGCCTGGCCGAAGGCATCGCCGAGCAGGACGCGGAGAAGCTGACCGAGGGCAGAGGCAATGAAGGCTACCCTTCGGTCAACGCCTTCCTGGCGGACGAGGTTCTTGCGGGCCGTGCGCTGACGGACGAGAAACTGTCGGTGGCGAGCGATTATTTCATGGCGACCGGAGACGTGCGTATCGGTCGGCTCATGACCGGGGCGGTCTACCTGCGCCTGCCCGCCGATCTCGCTGGCGCGGGCGAGGGCGTGGCCGCCTGGCTGGATACGCGCACCCGGGCCGGCGGGGAAGGATCCTTGACGGAGGCGGCCGGGCAGATCGCCGGCGGTAGAGTCGTGGTGCTCGTGCCCGCGCGCGACGTCGTGCTGCTGGAGGCCGAACTGCCGACCAGGAACCGCCAGCAGCTGTTGAAGGCGCTGCCCTATCTCGTCGAGGAGCAGTTCGGTGCCGACATCGAGTCGCTGCACTTCGCGACGCCCGCCAGGATCGACAAGGGTAAGGCGACGGTCGCCGTCGTCGCCAAGGACAAAATGCGCCAGTGGCAGGAGGCCCTGGCGCAGGCGGGCATTACGCCGAACGCGATGATACCCGAGTCGCTCGCCCTGCCGTTGGCGGATGGCGAGTGGTCGGTGCTGTGCGATGGCGGGGTCGCGATCCTGCGTACCGGGGTGCGTGCGGCAAGCGCGCTGCCCGCGAGCAAACTGGAACTCCTGCTGCGTCTGAGCCTCGACCGGGCCGCGGGCGAGCAGCCCGGCCGGGTGCGCAGTTTCGCCTGGTCCGCCGACGCCGAGAACGAGGCCGTCCTGCGGCGGCAGTGCGAACCGGCGGATATCGAACTGGCCGTGGAACGGACCGACTCGCTGCTCGGTCTCTATGCCGCCGGGCTCGATGAGGAGTCGGCGATCGACCTGATGCAGGGGGAGTTCGCGCGCAAGGACCGCTTTTCCCGATATTGGCGGCCGTGGCGGGCCGCGGCCGCGCTGGCGCTGGTCTTCGTGCTGCTGCACTCGGTGGCCGCGACATACGACTACGTGGAGCTGCGGCGCCAGGACGACGACCTGAGGAACCGCGTCGAGCGGCTGTACAAGGACGTCTTTCCGCAGGCGCGCAACCTGGTCGATCCGCGGCTGCAGATGGAGCAGCAGCTGAAGGCCTTGAAGCGCGACGACAAGCAGGACGAATTCCTGCGCCTGCTCGCCGACGTCGGGCCGGTACTGCGGCAGGCTCCGTCCCTGGAACTCGACGCGATGAGCTACCGCCAGCGCAACCTCGATTTCGATTTCAGGGTGCGGGACTTTCAGTCGCTGGACGAGCTGAAGGCGGAACTGGTCGAGTTGGGCGGGCTGCAGGTCACGGTTACCACGGCTAACGCCGAGGCGGGCCGGGTGTGAGGCAGCTGTGGCGAAATCTGCAGGACCGCGAACGTCTGGCGCTGGTCGTCGGGGCGGCGGCGGTCGCAGCGCTGATGTTCTACACGCTGTTCTGGGCGCCGATCAACGAGGAACGCGAGCGGCTGCGGGCGAGCGTCGCCGAACAGCGCGAGTTGCTCGCCTGGATGAAGGTGGCCGCCGAAGAGGTCCGCTCGCACCGCAGCCAGGCTGCGGCCGCCTCGGATGGCGAGGCCAGGTCGTTGCTGTCGCAGCTCGAAAGCGAGGCAAAGGCCGCCGGCCTGTCGAAGTACATCAAGCGCATGCAGCCCGACGGCGCTACCGGCGTTCGGGTCTGGCTGGAGGACCTCCGCTTCGACGAGGTGCTGGCGTGGGTCGGCGAAGTGTCCGGCGAGAGGGCCGTTGCCGTGAAGGACTTCGTGGCCGATCGCACGGACCGGGAGGGCACGGTGAACGTGAGGCTCGTCCTCCAGGACCAGGCCCCGCGATGAGGGCGCGGTGGTACGTTGCTATCGGTGCGCTCGGCTATCTCGTCGCCCTGGCGGCCACCGCGCCCGCGAGTCTGGTCGCCGACCAGGTCCTGCAGCGGACCGTGCCGCCGCAGGCGCTGTCGGTGCGGCGGGTGTCGGGCACCTTGGGCGATGGCGCCGCCGACCTGTTCGTCGCCGGCCGCAGCCTCGGTCGGTGCAGTTGGCGGTTCCGGCCGCTGTCCTTGGTGCGCGGACGGCTGGGATTTGACCTGGCACTGGTCATGGCCGGGGGGCGCCTCGAGGGCGCGGTGGGCGTCGGGCCGGGTCCGAGCGTCGTGCTGCAACAGACCGACGGGCAGCTGGCGGTGGCGGAGCTGCGGCCGTACATGTCGCCCGAAGTCAGGCCGTGGCTGGTCGGCGGCAACCTGTCGTTGCAGGTGCAAAGCGCCGAACTCGAGCCCGCGGGGCTGCAGCGCCTCGACGGCGTCCTGGTCTGGCGCGACGCCGAGGTCGGCATCGCGCGGGACGTGAACCTGGGCGATCTCCGGCTGGCGGTGAGCACGACGGCGGAGGGCACCATGGAGGGCGTGGTCGAGGACGGCGGCGGCCTGCTCGAGGTCCGCGGGGGTTTCGTCCTCACCGCCGACGGCCGCTATCGCGGCGACGTCACGCTGGGCACGCGGCCGGGCGCGCCGCCGCGTCTCGGGGAGACGCTGGCCATGCTGGGGCGTCCGGACGAGAACGGCAGGACGACCTTGTCGCTGCAGGGATCGCTGTTTTGAGCTGGCTCTGAGGCGCGCAGCGGCTGGTGCGACGCTGCCGGGTTTGTGTTCCGGGTCCGTTCGTCACCTGAGCTATTGGCTGTTGCCTCGATACCTACCAACAGGTGTCGGTGGAGTCGT
>JARRQB010000143.1:0-1736 GCA_037382265.1 Gammaproteobacteria bacterium
TGAGCAGGCTCAAGGCGGCGTCGGCGATCCCGGCGGTGATCCGGCCCTCGCCCTTCACCTGGGCATAGTCGCGCACCCGCCGCAGCAGCCGATTGGCAATGCGCGGGGTGCCGCGCGAGCGCCTGGCGATCTCCATGGCGCCCGCCTCGTCGGCGGCGACGTTGAGAATCTCGGCCGAGCGGCGCACGATGCGATTGAGCTCGGCGTGAGAGTAGAACTCGAGCCGTTGTACGATGCCGAAACGGTCGCGCAGCGGCGAGGTCAGCAGCCCCGCCCGGGTGGTGGCTCCCACCAGGGTGAACGGCGGCAGGTCGACCTTGATCGAGCGCGCGGCGGGCCCCTCGCCGATCATGATGTCCAGTTGGTAGTCCTCCATGGCCGGGTACAGCACCTCCTCGACCACGGGGCTCAGGCGGTGGATCTCATCGACGAACAGCACGTCGCCCGGCTCGAGATTGGTCAGCAGCGCGGCGAGATCGCCGGCGCGCTCGATCACCGGGCCGGAGGTCTGGCGCAGATTCACGCCCATCTCGTTGGCGATGACGTGCGCCAGGGTGGTCTTGCCCAAGCCCGGCGGACCGAAGATCAGCACGTGGTCCAGCGCGTCGCCACGCGAGCGCGCTGCCGGAATGAAGATTTCCATCTGCTCGCGCACCGCGGGCTGGCCGACATAGTCGGCGAGCGTCCGCGGCCGAATGGCGCGGTCCATGGCGGCGTCCTCGCTGCCGGCGGCGGCGCTGATCAGACGATCGGGGTCGTGGGCGCTCATCGCTTGGCGGCCGCCTGCAGGGCGCTGCGGATCAGCGCCTCGGTGTCCATACCCTCGGCGGCGACGGCGCGCACCATTTTGCTCGCCTCGGGCGGCTTGTAGCCGAGCGCGATCAGCGCGCTCACCGCTTCGCCGTCCGCGGTGACGGGCGCCGCCGCTCGCGGCATGGCGGCCAGGGCCGGTGTACCCGGCGCCTCCAGCCGGTCGCGCATCTCGACGATCAGCCGCTCGGCGGTCTTCTTACCCACCCCCGGCAGCCGCGTCAGGGCCGCAGCGTCGCCGGCCTCGACGCAGCGTGCAAACTCGTCGCTGGTCATGCCCGAGAGGATCGCCAGTGCCATCTTGCCGCCCACCCCGCTGACCTTGAGGAGAGACCGGAACAGCGCTCGATCGCCTTCCCGGGCGAAGCCGTAGAGGATATGGGCGTCCTCCCGCACGGCCAGATGAGTGAACAGGGTCACCGGGGCGTCGGCGGGGGGCAGATCGTAGAAGGTCGACATCGGCGCCTCGACCTCGTAGCCGACACCGTTCACGTCCAGCAACAGGAACGGCGGGTGGCGGGAAAGCACACGCCCGCGCAACAGGCCGATCACGCCAACCCCCCCAGGCGCTGCGCGTTCGTGTGGGCGTGGGCGTGACACAGCGCCACCGCCAGGGCGTCGGAGGCGTCCGTCGGCAGACGATCGCCCAGGGTTAGAATCAAGCGCACCATGTGCTGCACCTGGTCCTTCTCCGCGCCGCCGACACCGACCAGCGCCAGCTTGACCTGGCGCGGCGAGTACTCGAACACCGGGCAGCCGGCGTTGACCGCCGCGGTCACCGCGGCGCCGCGAGCGTGGCCGAGCTTGAGCGCGGAGGCCGGGTTGCGGGCCAGGAAGACCTGCTCGACCGCGACCTCCTCGGGTCGGTGCTCGCGCACCACGAGCTGCACACCGGCGAAGATCTCGCCGAGCCGCGCCACGAAGGC
>JARRQB010000143.1:1872-9818 GCA_037382265.1 Gammaproteobacteria bacterium
TGTCGGCTGCGCCGCCCGTCGCTTTCGATGACCCCGTACCCGGTCACGCGCGACCCGGGGTCGATGCCGAGAATGCGGCGCAGCCCGCTCAGCTGCCGACTCCCTCGAGCACGTCGTCGGCGATGTCCGCGTTGGTGAACACCTCCTGTACGTCATCCAGGTCCTCGAGCATGTCGACCATCTTGAGCAGGCGCTCGGCCTCGTCGCCGCCCAGCTCCGCGTTGGTTGCCGCGTCGTAGCTGACCTCGGCATTGGCCGGCGCGTGGCCGGCGGCGATCATGGCGTCGCGCACCGTCTCGAAATCCTCGGGCTCGCTGTAGACGTCGATCGAACCGTCGTCGTTCACGACCACGTCCTCGGCGCCCGCCTCCAGCGCCGCCTCCATGATGGCGTCCTCGTCGACGCCCTGCCCATAGCTGATGATGCCGCGTTTGCTGAACAGGTAGGCCACTGAACCATCGGTGCCGAGGTTGCCACCGTACTTGGTGAAGGCGTGGCGCACCTCCGAGGCGGTGCGGTTGCGATTGTCGGTCATGCAGTCGACCATCACGGCCGTGCCGCCCGGGCCGTAGCCCTCGTAGCGGATCTCCTCGTAGTTGTCGGTATCGTCGCCGCCGGCGCCGCGCTTGATCGCACGCTCGACCGTGTCCTTCGGCATGTTGGCACCGAAGGCCTTGTCCATCGCGAGGCGCAGCCGCGGATTCGCGTTCGCGTCGCCACCGCCCTCGCGCGCGGCGACCGTGATCTCACGAATCAGCTTGGTCCACAACTTGCCGCGCTTTTTGTCGTTGGCGGCCTTCTTGTGCTTGATGTTGGCCCATTTGCTGTGACCGGCCATAAACAACCTCTCCCGGAATAGCGACTGCAGCGGCCGCCTCGGTGACGGCCGGTAAAGGTCGGAAGTCTACCATCCCGCCGCCGGCTTGACCTCGGTCAGGCACAGCCCCTGGCGCCACCGTAGACTCGATGGCATGACCGACGCCGTACTCGCCTACCCCATCGGCGACCGCCTGTACCTGAACATCACCGACAGGTGCACGCTGCGCTGCCGCTTCTGCCCCAAGCACAACGGCAGCCTCGTCGTGCGCGGACACGACCTCTCGCTCGCCCACCGACCGGAACCGGGGGACATTCTGGCCGCCATCGGCGACCCCGCGCCCTACGCGGAGGTGGTGTTCTGCGGCTACGGCGAACCCACGCTGCGGCTCGAGCCGCTGCTCGAGGTCGCCGCCTGGCTCAAGGCGCGCGGCGCGCGGGTCAGGGTCAACACCGACGGCCTGGCCAACCGGGTACACAAGCGCAACGTCCTGCCCGAGATGACGGGGCTGGTCGACGCCCTGTCGGTGTCCCTCAACGCCCAGGACGAGGCAACCTACGTGCGCCACTGCGACCCGGCACTGCCCGACGCCTTCGCGGCGGTCAAGGAGTTCCTGCGGTTGGCGCCGCGCTACGTACCCCGCGTGACCGCCACCGCGCTCGACGGTCTGCCCGGCGTCGACATCGCGGCCTGCCAGCGTCTCGCCGAGCACCTGGGGGTAGCGTTCCGCCGGCGCGAACTGGGGGTGGTCGGTTGAGCCCCTTCGACCTCGACGACGCGGCGGCCTACGCCCGCTGGCGCGACGCCAAGCTGGCCGGCCACCCCGGGACCGTCGGCGAACTGCTGGTCGAGCTCGACGACCCCACCGCGCCAGGGACCACCGAGCGGGCGGCGCTCGCCGAACGTCTGGGGCGCTGCAACATGGCGGTGTTCAGCGCCCCCTGGGCACTGCTCGACCGCGAGGGCGTGCGCCGCCTGGGCGCACAGGTCGGCCTACACCGGCTCGACCAGCACCTGTGCGCGGGCGAGGATGCGGTCAGCGCGCTGACCGTGGCCGACGACGCCCTGCACGCGGGCTACATCCCCTACACCCACCGCCCGATCGCCTGGCACACCGACGGCTACTACAACCCGCCCGAACACCAGATCCGCGGGCTGCTGCTGTACAGCGTGCGCCCGGCGCGCGAGGGCGGTACCAACCAGCTGCTGGATCACGAGATCGCCTACCTGCTGCTGCGCGACCGCGACCCCGCGCTGGTACGCGCCCTCATGCACCCCGCGGCGATGTGCATCCCGCCCAACCGGGTGGACGGCGAGGAACTGCGCCCCGAGGTTTGCGGCCCGGTGTTCAGCGTCGATGCGGCGGGCCACCTGCACATGCGCTACACGGCGCGCCGGCGCAACATCCGCTGGCGCGACGACCCGGCCACGCACGCCGCGGTGGCGGCGCTCGCCGAGATCCTGGCCGGGCCCTCGCCCTGGCACTTCGCGTACCGGCTGGCGGCAGGCCAGGGCCTGATCTGCAACAACGTGCTACACACCCGCTCGGGCTTCGAGGCCGACAGCGCGCGGCTGCTGTACCGGGCGCGCTACTACGACCGCGTCGCGCTCGGCACCCTTTGACCGACAAGGACCGCGGATTCCGCGCTCGCCGGGGGCCGGCCTGCCCGGCGCCTCGGCTAGACCTCGGCCGTTTGCCGGTTCGACGCCTCCCGGGGGGGCGGCGCGCCGCGGGCTTTCCGTCAAGCGCCGAACACGCCGCGAATCGCGGCCCGGTTGGTCCATGAGGCGGCGCGCGCGGCGGCGAGCGGCCAAGGCAACCAACGGTGCTGGCGGTGCTCCCCGGGGTTCAGCCTGATCAGGCGCCGCGCCGGCAGTTGCAGCGCGAACCAGTGCTCGGTGTTGCGGTGCACGCCGGGGGCATAGCGCTGCCGCCAGGGAGGCACGATGTTGAAGCTCGCACTGCGGCGCAGGTCGACGAGCCGCGCGCCGGCCCGCAGGCCGGTCTCCTCGCGCAGTTCCCGGACCGCGGCGGCCGGCGCGGCCTCGCCCCAGCCCAGCGAGCCGGTCACCGACTGCCAGAAACCGCGCGGCCGTGTGCGTTCCAGCAACAACACCTCGCCGGCGCGGGTGTAGACCACGACCAGCACCGACTCGGGCCGCTTGTGGCGACCAACCGGCGCCGCGGTCACGCCGTCAATCGCCGTCGCCCTGTTCTGCCCGCTGCGGCAGGCGCAACCGGATCGACAGCTCGCGCAGCTGAGCCTGGCTGACGTCCGACGGCGCATGGGTCAGCGGGCAGGCGGCAGTCTGGGTCTTGGGGAAGGCCATGACGTCGCGAATCGAATGGGCGCCGGCCATCAGCATCACCAGCCGATCGAGGCCGAAGGCCAGGCCCCCGTGCGGCGGGCAGCCGAAGCGCAGCGCGGTGAGCAGAAAGCCGAACTTCTCCTCCGCCTCCTGCTCGCCGATTCCGAGCAGGCGGAACACCTCCTGCTGGACCTCCGGTCGGTGGATACGGATGGACCCGCCGCCCACCTCGGTGCCGTTGATCACCATGTCGTAGGCGCGCGACAGGCAGGCGCCCGGGTCGGTGGCGAGCAGCCCGGTGTGCTCCTGCCTGGGCGCGGTAAACGGGTGGTGCAGCGCCGCCCAGCGCTGCTCGCCCGGGTCCCATTCGAACATCGGGAAGTCGACCACCCACAGCGGACGCCATGCACCGCTCATCAAGCCCAGATCGTGACCGAGCTTCACGCGCAGCGCGCCGAGCGACTCGTTGACCACCACCGCCTTGTCGGCGCCGAAGAAGATCAGATCGCCGTCTTCGGCGCGGGTGCGCTCCATGATGCCGTCGACCGCCTCGTCCGGCAGAAACTTGAGGATCGGCGATTGCAGGCCCTCGCGTCCCCTGGCGCGCTCGTTGACCTTGACGTAGGCGAGCCCCTTCGCTCCGTAGATACCCACGAACCCGGTGTAGTCGTCGATCTCCTTGCGGCTGAGCCGCCCGCCGCCGGGAACGCGTAGCGCCGTCACGCGGCCCTTCGGATCCTTGGCGGGACCGGCGAACACCTTGAAATCGACCCCTGCCATCAGGTCGCCGACGTCCACGAGTTCGAGCGGACAGCGCAGATCGGGGCGGTCGGAACCGAAGCGCCGGATGGCCTCGGCGTAGCTCATGCGCGGGAAGGGGTCCGGCAGCTCCACCGCGAGCACCTCGCGGTACAGCGCGCGCACCATCTCCTCCATCAGCCCGGTGATCTCGTCCTCGTTCATGAACGACATCTCGAGATCCAGCTGGGTGAATTCGGGCTGGCGGTCGGCACGCAGGTCCTCGTCCCGGAAACAGCGCACGATCTGGTAGTAGCGGTCCATCCCGGACATCATCAACAGCTGCTTGAACAGCTGCGGCGACTGCGGCAAGGCAAAGAACTTGCCCGCATGGGTACGGCTCGGCACCAGGTAGTCGCGCGCACCCTCGGGCGTCGCCTTGGTCAGCATCGGCGTCTCGATGTCGAGAAAGCCGTGATCGTCGAGGAAGCGCCGCAGCGCCCGGGTGGCGCGGGCGCGCAACACGATGCGCTCCTGCATCACCGGGCGGCGCAGGTCGACGTAGCGGTAACGCAGCCGCAACTCCTCGGAGGTGTCCTCGTCGTCGAGTTGAAACGGCGGCGTGTCGGCGCGATTGAGGATCTCGAGCGAGTGCCCCAGCACCTCGATTTCACCGGTGCCGAGGTCGGGATTCGTCGTTCCCTCCGGGCGGCGCCTGACCAGGCCCGTGACGCGCAGCACGAACTCGTTGCGAACCTGCTCGGCCACCGCGAACACGTCCTCGCGGTCGGGGTCGTAAACGACCTGAACGATGCCGTGGCGGTCGCGCAGATCGATGAAAATGACCCCACCGTGGTCGCGGGGCGCGTCGAAGAAGGCGTGATGTTACGGTCGGGCGGGAGCGCCGGCAACCGGCCTCAGTCGGCGGCCGCGGCAGCGCACTTGGCTGTCGTGCAGGCCGGCTTCTCCTTGGCCGCCCCGTCGTGCACATGCTTCTTCTTGCCCGCCTTGAAGTCGGTCTCGTACCAGCCGCCGCCCTTCAGGCGGAAGCCGGCGGCCGAGACCAGTTTGGTCAGCGCGGACGCCCCGCACGCCGGGCAATCCAGCAGCGCGGGGTCGCTCATCTTCTGCATGGCCTCGAACTGGTGGGCGCACGCGTCGCAGTGATACTCGTAGAAAGGCATGATTCAGCCCTCGGCAGGTAAGGTGGAATGAATGCTGCTAAAAGATTAATGCAACATTATCACACGCTTATTATGGCCGGGAAGCAGTAGCGCGCGGCCCGGGCGACCCCGGGGCCGGGGGTCAGCGCCGTGCGGGCGCGCTCGGGTGTGGACCGGGCGGCTGCTCGCGCGGCGCCGGCACGGCGTTGCGGTGACGCAAACGGTGCAGGCGCAGGCGCCGTTCGCTGAAAAAGCACAGCGCAATCAGCCCGACACCCAGCAACGGCAGGACCGCCGGGACCGGCAGGGTGCCCAGGATGTCCGCCGGCGGCCGCTCATCGTCCCGGCTGTTCAGCGCCTGTGCCGGGGCCTGTTCCAGCGAGTCGGGAGTGAGCAGGGCGGCCAGGGGCCGGCTGGTGCTCTCCTCGCCGATCGGCGCAGCGGCCTGCGTCGGGCCCGGCGGCGCGCGGTCGGCCACCAAGTGACCCGGCTCGGCGACGGCGGCAGGCACGTGCGGCACGTCCTTGATCACCGCCGCCTGCACCGAGAGTGTAAAAAAGCCGGACAAAAGCAGTCCATACACCGCCAGTCGGGGCGCTATCGGGGCGCGTTTTGTCGTCATCACCAACATATCGAGCCGCACAGACGATCGTTCGACGTGCGTGCCTACGCTGCTGCAAGTACCGAGCCTTCTCGCCACAAGTTGCTGTTATCCGGAGTAAACGCAAACGACGACACCGCGGGGGCGGGGGCCTCACGTAAAAATTCCTGACACCTCGACCGCCGGCGGGCGCCACCGGCGTGGTGCGGCCCGACGCGCGCGGTTGACGCGGTCCCGGGCGTGGTCCAACCTCCGCCCTTGACGTACGCACCGCGCCCAGGACCGCTGCCTTGCCAGACAACCTCTCCCTCTCGCGCGCCGCGCGCCTCGCCAACGTGTCGCGCGGCGACCTGCAGGCACGCCTGAAAGACCTCGACATCGAGACCTTCGAAGGCAGCATCCGGGTCACCGATCTGCTCGCCGCTTACCCCGACATCGACATGGACGCCGACCCGGTGTTCGAGCGCGTGGCGCTGATCCGCGAGGAGGCCTTCGCCAAGCGCGGCCGCAAGGACACGGCGCTGCCCGACGCCGAAATCCTGATGGCGCGGTTGCACGATTTTCAGAACCTGCTCACCCGCACCAAGGCCTCGCTGAACGTCGCCGAGGAACTGGTCCGCGATCTGAGCAACGGCCTGAGCGAAGCCCTGGCGGGCTCCGACGCCGAGCTGCGGCAAGCCGTGGAACAACTGAGGCGCCAGCTCGACCGGGCCCTGATGCACCACCCGGACCAGGCCGACCGCAAGGCGGCCCTGTTCGCCAAGGATGCCCTGCTGCGTCTGATGAGTGCGACGGTCAAGCTGCTGCCGAGCGGCCACGAGTACTTCGTGGCCGGCCGGGACACGCTGCTCGACGCGGCCCTCAAGGCCGGCCTGCATCTCGACTACGGCTGCGCCAGCGGCAACTGCGGCCAGTGCCGGGTCCGGATTCTCAAGGGCAAGGTCAGCCGGGTCCGCGACTTCGATTACGTATTGACGGCGCGCGAACGCGAGCAGGGTTATGTGCTTGCGTGCTCGCACACCGCCGTGACCGACCTGCTGATCGAGGCCAGCGAGGCGTTGCACGCCGGCGACCTGCCGCAGCAGGAGGTGCGCGCCAGCGTCCGTGGCGTCTCGCCCCTCGCAGCCGGGGTCCACCTCGTCGACGTCCAGACGCCGCGCACCCAGACCCTGCGCTTCATGGCCGGCCAGCGCGTCGACCTGACGACCGAGGACGGGCACCGCGTGCGCTTGCCCGTGGCCAGCTGCCCGTGCGACGCGCGCAACCTGCAGTTCGTCGTGCGCGCCGGCGACGCCGAGCCGCTGCTCGAGGCGCTGCGTCGACGCCCGGGCCCCACGGTACTGATCAACGGCCCGTTCGGCGAATTCCTGCTCGAGGAGGAATCCGACACCCCGGCGGTGTTCGTCTCGGTCGGCGACGGCATCGCCCCGGTCAAGAGCCTGGTCGAGCACGCCATCGCCATCGACCACGCCGTCACCCTGCATCTGCTGCGCATCGACGACCTGCCGCCCGGCAGCCACATCGGCAACTTGTGCCGGGCCTGGCACGATGCCCTCGACAACTTCAGCTACACCCGGCTGCCCGCCTCGCTGTCGCCGCAGGACACGCTGGCCGAACTGACCCGGCGCTTCCCGAAGCTCAGCGGCTGCGACCTGTACGTCGCCGCACCCGCCGACTGGCTGACCGGCTTCCGCGCCGCGCTGGCGAGCGCGGACACGACCCCCCACACGCTGAAACTCGATGCGGTCGAAGACCGCGCCGGGGCCGGGTCGCACCCCGCTTAGATCCGTTCGCGGCCGCCGCTGTCGCGCCGCCGCCCGCGCAGTGCCTCGCCCTGACGGCGCAAGATGTGGCGGATCAGGATGTCTCGGTCCTGCTCGCGCATGTGGGTGAACTCGACGCGCAGCCGGTAGGAGGCGTCGTCGCCGGCCTCCTCCGCCGGCTCGGGGTCGCAGTCGACGACATCGGCGTAGGCCAGCAGTCCGGTAAATGAGGGGAACAGCAGCATGCGGACCTCCAGCAAGCTGCCCGCGTCGTAGCATTCGTTGACCTGCAGACAGGCCCCCCCGGCGCTCAGGTTGACCTGCTGGGCGTGCTCGCTGGTCAACAGTTCGTCGTTGCTGAGGAAGGCCCGGCCGAGGATGTCCAGCTTGCGGTCTATCGCCTTCAGGTAGGCGGCCACGTCGGGCATCTGGTTCTCGATGCGCCGCAGGTAGACCGCCATCTGGGCGGTGACGCCCGCCAGGCTCGACATCACCGTGAAGTCCGTGTCCAGTCCCTGCTCCAACTCGCGCAGCCGCGCGTCGAGCTCGTCCGC
>JARRQB010000144.1:0-4711 GCA_037382265.1 Gammaproteobacteria bacterium
CGACCTGCTCGCACTGACGCTGGTCCTCTTCTACTCCTACTCCGCGGTACTCGCACCCGCCGCGACCCAGTTCCACCGCGGCGTCTACGTCCTAATCACCTACGTCCTGGTCTTCCTGCTGTACAAGTCGAAGCACCCGATCGGCCGGGTCGTCGACTACCTGCTGATCGTCGCCTCCGTGGTGTGCATCGGCTACTGGATGTACAACTTCGAGGCGATCAACTACCGGGCGGGGATCGAGACGCCGCTGGACAAGGGCATCGCGATGGTGGGCGTGCTGATCGGCGTCGAACTCGCCCGCCGGGTGGTCGGCAACGTGTTCGTCGTCATCGGCGGCATCATGCTCTTGTACGGCGTTTACGGCGAGTACGCCCCGGAACTGATCTCGCACGCCGGGGACGCATTTCCCGACCTCGCCACCAGCATTTTCTACAAGAGCGACGGCGTGTTCGGCATCATGGCCAACGTGTTGGCCACCTACATCCTGCTGTTCGTCATCTTCGGCGCATTCCTCGAGAAGAGCGGCGCGCAGCGCTTTTTCATCGATTTTCCGCTGGCCGCGGTCGGCCACAAGATCGGCGGCCCGGGCAAGGTCTCGGTGATCGCCAGCGGTCTGTTCGGCTCGATTTCGGGCAGCGCGATCGCCAACACCGTATCCACCGGCAGCTTCACCATCCCGATGATGAAGAAGGCCGGCTTCAAGTCGCACGTGGCCGGCGGCATCGAACCGGCCGCATCCATCGGCGGCATGTTCATGCCTCCCATCATGGGCGCGGGCGGCTTCATCATGGCCGAACTCACTGGCGTGCCCTACTCGGAAATCATGCTGATCGCCGTGTTCCCGGCGCTGATGTACTTCTTCAGCGTTTTCATGATGGTTCACTACGAGGCCAAGAAGAACGGCATCGTCGGCGAAAGGTCCGAGTCGAGCGCGGTGGAGATCCTCAAGCGCGAGTGGTTTTACATCGTGCCGCTGGTGGTCATCACGATCTTCATGCTGGCCGGCTACTCGCCCGGCTACTCGGCCATCCTCGGCGTCCTCTCCTGCATCGCCGTGAGCTGGGTGCGCAAGGACACCCGCATGGGGCCGCGTGAACTGCTCGACGCCTCGCGCGCCGGCGCCGAGAGCAGCCTGAAGATCGGCGCCACGGTCGGGGTCATCGGCATCATCATCGGGGTGCTCACCTACAGCGGCCTGGTGTTGACCTTCGCCGACATCGTCATCGAACTGGCCGACGGCAAGCTGTTCCTGACCATCCTGCTGATCGCCCTGGCCTCGCTGGTTCTGGGCATGGGCGTCCCGGTGACCGCGGCTTACCTGATCACCGCGGTCGTCGCGGTACCTGCCCTGACCCACCTCGGGGTCAACGAAATTGCCGCGCACATGATCGTTTACTGGTTGTCGCAGGACTCCAACATCACGCCGCCGGTGTGCATCGCCGCCTTCGCCGGCGCCACCATCGCCAAGGCGAACATGTGGAAGACGGCGTTCACCGCCTTCAAGTTCGCCAAATTTCTCTACCTGGCGCCATTCCTGTTCGGGTACGTGCCTGCGTTCACGCTGGATGGCAGCGCGTCGGACATCGTCATCGCCTTCGTCCTGATCTTCTTCGGCACCTGGGCCTACGCATGGCTGCTGAGCGGCATCTGGCTCAAGCGCCCGGCAAAGAAGACCGCCTGACATCGACACCGGAAGGACACCGCAAATGGCCAGCGAAAAGACCGTGCCGCGCATCGAGTACCGCAAGATCCTGTACGCCACGGATCTGTCGGAAAGCGGTCGCCAGGCCTTTCCGCACGCCGCGGCCATCGCTCACCACTGCGGCGCGGAACTGACCGTCTACCACGTGGTGGAGACCCATGACTTCGAGAAGTACCTGGTTGGCTACATCAACGAACCCCTGTGGGACGAGATCAAGCACCGCAGCCTGCAGGAGGCGCGCGAGATCCTGATCAATCGCAAGCGCGACGACACGGTCATCAGAAACGACGTCGACCAGCTTTGCCAGGACACCCTGGCCGAGGGCCATCACCCTTATGTCGCCTATGCCGTGGTGGTGGACATGGGCGACCCGGTCGACAAGATCGTGGAGAAGGCGGAGTCCGAGAACTTCGATCTGGTGGTCGTGAGTAAACACGGCCACGGCGCGCTCAAGGGCGCACTCATGGGCGACACCGCCACCCGGGTGGTACATCGCTGCAGCAAGCCGGTGCTGGTGGTCGAAGTCCCCGCGCGCGAGGACTGAGCCCGCGCTGCCAGGACGCCCCAGCCTTCTGCAATAGCCCAGCGCGGTCAATGCACCGTGCACACCATGCACGGGTCGAACGAGCGCACGACATGCTGGACCATGACGGGCGTGGCCTCGCCGGCCGGCACTACGGTGCCGACCAGCGCCTGCTCCAACGCGCCGGGCACGCCGTCCCGATCGCGCGGCGAAAAATTCCAGGTGGTGGGTGCGACGATCTGGTAGTTGAGGATCCGGCCCTGGCGGATCTCCAGCCAGTGACCGAGGCTGCCGCGCGCCGCCTCCACCAGGCCCACACCCGTCGCGTGCCGGGGCGTGGTCCCATGAGCGCAGAAGGGTTCCCCTGGCCGGATCTCGCGCACCCAGCGCTCCATGACGGGGAGCACCAGGGCGAGCTCGAGCAGCCTGGCGATCACCCGGCTGCGCACGTTGCTGCCGCCGCCGTCGAGCAGGTCGCGGATCAACGGGTGGCCGGCCACGCCCTGGCGGGCCAGCGCCCCGGTCTCCATCACCCGGCCGTCCAGCCGCGGCGCCTTGCACCAGGTATAGGCCTCGGGCTTCGCAGCCAGCGGCAAGGTCACGCCCTGCGCCGGCGGCAAGGGCTGTGTTCGGCCGCCCAACCAGGCGTGGCTGACGTCTTCGGTCACCGCGTCGATGTCCAGCGGACCCGGGGCGCCCGCCCAGACGCCCGGACGGAACAGGCGCTCGCCCTCGACCGGATAGTTGCCGTAACTGAGCAGACGCGGGGTGAGCCGCCCCGCCCGCGCCAGCTCGAGCCGGTCGGCGAGTTCGAGAAACACCCGAAAATCGCTGGACCATGGATCCCGAGCCGCCATCCAGCGGCGCAGCGCCGCCGCGCCGTCCAACGCCGCGATCGCCTCCAACCGGTCGCCGAACGTCCGATTCTCGAGAAAGCGACGGAAGGCCCGCAGGATCGCCAGCACCCGCACGCGGTCGCGGGGGTCCAGCGCCCGCGCCGTCCCGCCGGGTTGCAGGCTGAGGCTGTGCGGCCACTTGCCCGCCAGAACACCCATTAACCGCAGAAACTGCGCGCGCGCTGGCACTGCCTCGCGGGCCGCACTACCCGTCATGGCCCAGAAGCGCTCGGCCACCCGCGGATACCAGGGCTGGGCACGGTAGGCGTCGCGCGCGAAATCCGGCATGAAAAACAGGTAGAAGTGCGTGAAGTGATCGGCCAGGTTCTCGTTTGCCAGCACCAGGTTGGTCGCGCGCTGGCCGTTCGGCGGCATGTCGATGCGCTGCGCCTCGGCCAAGGCATAGGCGGCCGCCATCGACTGCGACACCGAGCAGATGCCGCAGATGCGCGGCGCATACACCAGGGCGTCGCGCGGGTCTCTGCCCAGTAGTATCTGCTCGAAGCCGCGGTACAGCGGCGAATTGACGCGCGCCGCCTGCACCACGCCGTCGCGCACCTCGAGCCGAACCTCCAGGTCTCCCTCCACGCGGTTGAAGGGGCCCAGGACGATGTCTTGCGCGGCGCTCAACGCGGTTTGTTCATGCGCACGGTCGGCGCAACCGCGAGGTGGTCAGCCACCGCGTTGGCACGCAGCCGATCCGGCGTGGCCGCCTTGGACAGCGAGGCGAGCGCAATGAACCAGGCCTTTGGCATGTCGGTCGGCAGACCAATCGGGATGCCCGCGATGTTCGGCGTCTCGGCGAAGACGTGGCCGGGTTCCTCGAATTCGGGCGCCGTACAGTTGATGCAGGCGTAGCCTCCGCGGGTACACGAGCCCTCGCCGTTCCACAGCCGGGTGTTGCAGTCGGCGTGCGCCTGGGTGCCCAGGCAGCCCAGGTGCTCCATCATGCAACCCAGATCGGAGGCCTTTTTCGCCGAGGCCTTGTACTCGTAGAACTCGTTGCGCGAGCAACCGTGATGGACCAGATGATCGGCATAGAATCGGGGCCTGCCGTACGGATCGAGATCTTCCGGGCCCAGTTCGCCGAGGGCCAGCAGCAGCAGCGTCTCGGTCACCCAGTTGGGGTGGGTCGGACAGCCCGCCACGTTGACCACCGGCAGACCGTCGCGGGCGCGGTAGCCTTCCCCCAGCAGCCCGCCGGGCACCGCGCCGTCAAACTGCAGGCCGCACGCATCGGTCGGGTTCGGACCGCCGGCGGTGATGCCGCCGAACGCCGCGCAGCTGCCGACCGCCACCGTGCAGCGCGCGCGCGCGGCCAGCCGGTTCACCCAGTCGATCATCGGCCGGTCCGTGCCCGACAGCATGTGGAAGCGCCCGGTGCCGGCGGGACCGCGCAACAGGGCACCCTCCACGCACAGCACGTCGAACCCGGCCGCGCCCTCGGCGAGAGCCTCCAGGAGGCCCCGCACCTCGGCGCCGGTCGCCTGACTCAACGAGGGGTGCCAAAGCAGTTCGATACCGGCCCCGACCAGGGTTTCCAGCAGGTCGGGCGACTCGGCGCAGAGCAGCGACATGGTGCAGCCGCCG
>JARRQB010000145.1:0-5341 GCA_037382265.1 Gammaproteobacteria bacterium
CCCTGACCGACCACGGCCGGCGCTACGCCAAGGCGCAGCGCTTCATCCCGGAGATCAGCGACGGCGACAAGCGCAGCCTGGTGGTCGGCGGCGAGGCAGGGCCCTACGCCCTGGCGCGGGTGCCGAAAGCGGGCGAGACCCGTGGTAACCTCGCCGCCGGCGGCAGCGGCCACGGCGTCCCGCTCAGCGACCGGGACCGCTGGATCGTCGACCAGGTGGCACCGCGCCTGGTCGAGGCCGGCATCCTGTTTGCCGGGTTGGACGTGATCGGCGACTATCTCACGGAGATCAACGTCACCAGCCCGACCTGCATCCGCGAACTGGACGCGATCTACCAACTCAACATCAGCGGCACCCTGTTGGACCGCATCGAGGAGCAACTCGCAGTATGAGCATTCCTCTCTCGCGCCGTTTTCGCCGCCCGCTCACCCGCCCCGCCCTCACCCTGCTCACCGCCCTGGCCGTTGCCGCGGGCCTGCTCGGCTGCGACCGCGCCGACCCGGTCTTCAACAGCCGCTTCCTCGCCTTCGGCACCCTGATGGACCTGAGCATCATCGGCGTGGGCCGCGCCAGGGCCGAGGCGGTGAGCGACGCCATCGAGCAGGACTTCGTCTACATGCACCAGGCCTGGCACGCCTGGGACCCGGGCCCGCTGGTGCGGGTCAACAGCCTGCTGGCGGGCGGCGAGTGGTTCGCCGCACCGCCGTCCGTGCTGCCGCTGCTGCTGCGCTCGCGCGAACTGGCCGAGGCCAGCGGCCACCTGTTCGACCCGGCCATCGGCCGGCTGGTCGACCTGTGGGGTTTCCACGCCGACGAGGCCGAGTGCCATCGGCCGCCCGATGCCGAGGCGATCGCGGCCCTGGTCGCCCAGAACCCGCGCATGTCCGACATCGAGGTGGACGGCTTCCGGCTGCGTTCCTCCAACCCGGCCGTGCAGCTCGACTTCGGCGCGGTGGGCAAGGGCTTCGGCATCGACATGGCGATCGACCGGCTGCGCGAACTGGGCATCGACAACGCCATCGTCAACGCCGGCGGCGACCTGCGCGCCATCGGCTCGCGCGACGGCCACCCCTGGCGCATCGCCATCCGCAGCCCGAGCGGCGGCGGCGTGTTCGGCTTCATCGAGGTCATGGGCGACGAGAGCGTGTTCACCTCCGGCAACTACGAGCGCAACTTCCGCTGGCAGGGCGAGCTCTACCACCACATCATCGACCCGCGCACCGGCTACCCGGCGCGCGGCGCCGCCTCGGTGACAGTAATCCACAGCGACGCGACCACCGCCGACGCGGCCGCCACCGCGCTGTTCGTCGCCGGCCCTTACGGCTGGCCTGAAACGGCGCGCCGCATGGGGATAAAATACGTCCTGCTGGTCGACGAGAACGGGGTGGTGCACATGAACCCCGCGATGCAGCAGCGGGTCCAGCTGCTGGCGAAGGACCACCGGATTGCCATCAGCGACCCGCTCTGACGAACCGCAGCCGAGCGCCGAAGCCCGTGGAGACAACCGACACCCTGCCGCGCAGCAATCCGAGCAAGCGCGACCCGTTCGGCCTGGCGCTGCTGGTCGCCGCGGCCTGCCACGCGCTGGTGATCCTGGGCGTGAGCTTCGACATCCACCGCGGCCTGTCGAGCCTGCCCGAGCGCACGCTGGACATCATCCTGGTCCGGCCCAAGGCGGTCGAGGAAAAGCCCGCCGACCCGCAGTTCCTGGCGCAGACCAGCCAGGAAGGCGGCGCCCTGGAACAGGCCGACACGCGCCCGAGCAGTCCGCCCAGCCCGCCCCCGGTCGAACCCATGCCGCTGCCGGCGCGCGAGATCCAGCCCGCCGGCGCACCCGAGGCCGCGGTCGAACCCTCCCCGCCGGTGCTCACGGCGACCCAAGCGCCGGCGCCGCGCGTCGTCGAACAGCCGAAGCCCGCGGTCGAGGCACCGCCGCGGCCCGACGTCTCGCAGCTGCTGGCGAGCACCCAGCGCGAGATCGACCGTCTGACCAGCGAACTGGACCGCCGCACCGTCAACACCGCCCGGGACGTGCGCCGCAAGGCGATCAACGCCAGCACCCAGGAGTACAAGTACGCCGCCTACCTCGAGGCCTGGCGCAAGAAGGTCGAGCGCATCGGCAACCTCAACTACCCCGAGGAGGCCAAGCGCAAGAGCCTGTACGGCAATCTCATGCTGCACGTGGCCGTGCGCGCCGACGGCAGCGTCGAGCGCATCCGCCTGGTGCGGTCGTCCGGCCACAAGACGCTCGACGACGCCGCCATGCGCATCGTCGAGCTGGCCGCGCCGTTTGCGCCCTTCCCGCCGGACATCCGCGCCGAGGTGGACGTCCTCGACATCACCCGCACCTGGCAGTTCCTCAGCGGCAACCGCCTGTTCGCCCAATGACCTAGCCCCCGGTTGCCGGGCCCGCGCCACACCCGGATACTATGGGTATGGACGACCACCCTTCGCTCAAAAACCAGTTCCTCATCGCCATGCCGGGGCTCGAAGATCCGAACTTCTCCCGCACGGTCACCTACATCTGCGAACACGGCAGCCACGGCGCCATGGGCATCGTGGTCAACCGCCCCTCGGAGCTGCGTCTGACCGACGTACTCGAGCACATGCAGATCGAGCGCAGCGACCCCGCGTCCGGCGATCAGATCGTCTACGTCGGCGGCCCCGTGGAGACCGAGCGCGGCTTTGTGCTGCACGACCGCTCGCGGCAGTGGGACTCCACCATGGCGATCACCGAGGCGATCAGCATCACCACCTCGCGCGACATCCTGGAGGCCATGGCCTGCGGCCAGGGTCCCGCGCACAGCCTGGTCGCGCTCGGCTACGCCGGCTGGGGCGCCGGCCAGCTCGAGGACGAGATGCAGCACAACGCCTGGCTGAGCGGCCCCGCGGACCCCGAGGTCATCTTCGATCTGCCGGTGGACGAGCGCTGGGAGGCCGCGGCCAGGCTGCTGGGCGTGGATCTGCGGCTGCTCAGCACCGACGCGGGGCACGCTTGACGAGGGCCTAGGGCCTAAAGCCTAGTTCCTGGGCTTTGATCCGGATGACATTGCTCGGTTTCGATTACGGCACCCGGAAGATCGGCGTGGCCGTCGGCCAGGCGGTGACCGGCACGGCGACGCCGCTCACCACCCTGACGGCGGTGCGCGACAAGCCCGACTGGGCCCGCATCGGCGCGCTGATCGACGAGTGGCAGCCCTCGGCACTGGTGGTCGGCCACCCGTTCGAGATGACCGACAACGAGGCGGAGGTGGCGGAGCGGGCCAAACGCTTCGCGCGCCAGCTGCACGGCCGCTACCGGCTGCCGGTGCACCTGGTGGACGAGCGCCTGACCTCGCGCGAGGCCTGGAGCCGGCTCGGCCGCGCCGCTCACCGCGAACCGCACCGGGTCGACGCCGTGGCGGCCAAGCTGATCCTCGAGACCTGGTTCGAGATCGCAGCCGACACCCCACCCTGAGGCGGCATTCGTATTAGAATGCCCCGAACCTCCCGAGCGACTCCGGAAGCCAGCGCGCGCATGACCGACACCCGCACCTTCATGAGCCACGAGGCCGTGGTCGGGCTGATCGAGGGCATGGCCGACCTGCTCGAGCAGACGCTGGAGCGCCGCGGCATCACCGCGCCGGCGATGATCGGCATCCACACCGGCGGGGTCTGGGTGGCTCAGCACCTACACCAACTGCTCGGGCTGAGCGAAGCGCTCGGCACGCTCGACATCAGCTTCTACCGCGACGACTTCACGCGCATCGGCATGAACCCGCAGGTGCGCCCCTCCAGCGTGCCGTTCGAGGTCGAGGACCGGCACATCGTGCTGGTCGACGACGTCGTGCAGACCGGGCGCACCATCCGCGCCGCGCTCAACGAGATCTTCGACTTCGGCCGCCCCGCCTCGATCATGCTGGTCACGCTGATCGCGCGCGGCGGCCGCGAACTGCCCATCGAACCCGACGTCATCGGGCTGGAGCCGCCGCTGGCGCCGACCGAGCACATCCGCTTGAACGGGCCCGAGCCGCTGAGCCTGGAGATCTCCGGCGCGCACCGGTCGCGGCACGCCACCGACTGATCAGGAACCGCCCTTGGCCACGCCCGATCAGAACATTCAACTCGACGACAAGGGCCGGCTGCGGCACTTTCTCACCATCGAGGGCCTGGGCCGCGACCTGCTCACCGAGATCCTCGACACCGCGGAGTCCTTCGCTACCCTGCCCGGCCGTCCGGTCAAGAAGGTGCCGCTGCTGCGCGGCAAGATCATCACCAACCTGTTCTTCGAGACCAGCACGCGCACCCGCACCACCTTCGAGCTGGCGGCCAAGCTGCTCTCGGCCGACGTGCTCAACCTCAACATCAGCACCTCGGCGACCGCCAAGGGCGAGACCCTGCTCGACACCCTACGCAACCTCGAGGCGATGTACAGCGACATGTTCGTGGTGCGCCACGCCCAGTCCGGCGCGGCCCACTTCATCGCCCGGCACGCGGCCCCCGGGGTCAGCGTGGTCAACGCCGGCGACGGCCGCCACGCCCACCCGACCCAGGCGATGCTCGATATGTTCACCATCCGCAAGCACAAGGGCGACTTCACGCCGCTGCGGGTGGCAAGGGCGACTTCACGCCGCTGCGGGTGGCCATCGTGGGCGACATCCTGCACTCGCGGGTGGCGCGCTCGCAGATCCTCGCGCTCAACACCCTGGGCGTGACCGAGGTGCGGGTGATCGGCCCGCGCACCCTGCTGCCGAACGCGTGCCGCGTGCTCGGCGTGCACGCCTACTACGACCTGGAGGAGGGGGTGCGCGACGTCGACGTGGTGATCATGCTGCGGCTGCAGCGCGAGCGCATGGAAGGCGCCCTGCTGCCGAGCGAACACGAGTACTTCCAGCTCTACGGCCTGACCGACGAGCGGCTGGAGAACGCCAAGCCGGACGCCATCGTCATGCACCCCGGGCCGATCAACCGCGGCGTGGAGATGGACTCCAACGTCGCCGACGGGCCGCGCTCGGTGATCCTGGAGCAGGTCAGCTACGGCATCGCGATCCGCATGGCGGTCATGTCCATGGCCATGCAGGTGCGCGACGGCGGAGGCGCCACATGAGCTGGGGCGAGACCTACAGCATCGTCGGCGGTCGGCTCATCGACCCGGCCGGCGACGTCGACGACCAGCTCGACCTGCACATCGCCGAGGGCCGGGTGCTGGCCCTGGGCAAACCGCCGCCCGGCTTCGAGCCCGAGGTCATCATCGACGCCGCCGGCAGGGTGGTCTGCCCGGGCCTGATCGACCTGGCGACCAGCCTGCGCGAGCCCGGCATGGAGCAGAAGGCCACCATCGCCAGCGAGAGCGCGGCGGCCG
>JARRQB010000146.1:0-5355 GCA_037382265.1 Gammaproteobacteria bacterium
TCGCCTGAACCGAGCGGCCAAATTCGTTAGACTGGGGGTCTGGATACGCCGGCCAGGACTGCGGGAGATCCCCATAGCTTCCCCCCGACACAACGCAACATCTTCGCCACCGGGCGTTCGGCCCGCCGCCGCGGGGCCATGGCGTGGCTGAGCCCCTGGCAGTAGATTTCGTCCGCCTGCAGGCGGACGTCGAGGCGCTGGCCGACATCGGGCGCAGCGAGGATCACGGCATCTACCGCATGGCGTTCAGTCCCGGCGACATGGCGGCGCGGCACTGGCTGCAGGGCCGGATCGAGGCGGCTGGCCTGCAATTCCACCAGGACGAGGCGGCCAACCTGCACGGGCGCCTGGGGTGGGACGGCGCCACTCCCAGCGTCATGACCGGGTCGCACATCGACACGGTGCCCGGCGCCGGACACCTCGACGGCGCGCTCGGGGTGGTCTGCGCGCTTGAGTGCCTGCGCGTGTTCCGGGAACGCGGCGTGCCGCTGCGCCGCCCACTGGAGATGGTCGCCTTCACCGACGAGGAGGGTCGCTTCGGCGGCATGCTGGGCTCGCAGGCCTTGACCGGTGTGTTGACGCCCGAATCGGTGCTGGCGGCCCGCGATCTGGACGGCGTCAGCCTGGCGGACGCGATGCGCGAACAGGGCTTCACCGCCACCGACGCCCTGCGCGCCGCTCGCCCGGCGGAAAGCATCCACGCCTTCGTCGAACTCCATATCGAACAGGGGCCGGTGCTGGACCGCGACGGGATCGCGATCGGGGTGGTCGAGGGCATCACCGGGCTGCGGCGCTGGGACGTGCGCCTGCTGGGCGCGGCTAACCACGCCGGCACCACGCCGATGGACATGCGCGTCGACGCCTTCCAGGGGCTCGCCGAGTTCGGCAGTGCGGTGGACCGGGTCCTGGGCGAGTATGGCGGGCCGCGCAGCGTGGCCACCGTGGGGCGCGTGGAGTTGGTGCCCGGCGCGGCCAACGTGGTACCGGGCGAGGCGCGTTTCTCGCTGGAGATGCGCGACACCGATCCGGCCGTGCTCGAGGAACTGGCGGGCGCGTTTCGGCGGGCGTTGTCGGCGATCGCCCGGCGGCGCGGCCTGCGCTTCGAGTTCGACGTGGTCAGCGAGATCGACCCGGTCGCCTGCGACTCCGCCGTGTTGGGTGCGATCGAGGCCTCCGCTCGGGAGCTCGGTCTGTCGCTGCTGCGCATGCCCAGCGGCGCCGCCCACGACACCCAGCAGATCGCGCGCATCGCCCCGGCCGGCATGATCTTCGTCCCGAGCAAACAGGGGCGCAGCCACTCGCCGGCGGAGTGGACCGCCTGGCCGGACATCGAGGCCGGTGCCAACGTGCTGCTCAACGCCCTGCACCGGCTGGCAACCTGAGTCACCACGATGGCAGAAGACAGAAAGGGCTTTCCGGACGGCGCCAACATCGACCCTTTGGCCGGGGCCTATCGGGAAGGCATCACCGAGGCGCCGGGCATCACGCGCTCGATCGAGCGCCACAACACCGCGCTGCTGTGCATCGACATGCAGTACCTGGACGCGGCACCCGGCCACGGCGTATTCGCCAACGCCGAGCAGAGCGGCGTCCCGCCGGAGGCGCAGGAGTACTACTTCGACCGTCTCAAGTACATGGTGCTGCCCAACGTGCGCAAGCTCCAGGACTGCTTTCGCGCTCACCGCCTGGAGGTCATCCACACCAGGATCCAGTCGCACACGCGCGACGGGCGCGACCGCAGTCCGGGTCACAAACGGCTTGGCTTGCACGCCGCGCCGGGTTCCAAGGAGGCGGAGTTCCTGCCGGAAATCGCACCGGAGGGCGACGAAATCGTCATCAACAAGACGGCCAGCGGCGTGTTCGCCTCCACCAACGTGGAATATCTGTTGCGCAATCTCGGCATCACCGGTCTGTTCGTCGTGGGCGTCTACTCCAATGAGTGCGTCAGCACGGCGGTACGCGACGCCTGCGACCTGGGGTTCTACGTCACCCTGATTTCCGACGGCATCGCCACCGTGACACCGGAACTGCAGAAGGCCACCATCACGACCATGAAGGACCGCTACGCCCGCGTCCTCACCACCGCGCAGGCGACCATGGAGATCGAGGAGATCTTCCACCACTGAAGCCCCCACGGGCGCGGACCGCCCAGCGCGACAGCCAGACCTGAACAGGCGCAATGAAAGACAAGCTCAAATCCTATCTCTCCCAGCCGGTCACGGACGAACCGCTGGACGTGCGCGGCTTCGACCGACCCCGGATGCTCATCGAGACGGTCGGCGAGGACCTGGTGCCGTTGCTCGACCTGGCGCACCGACCCGTGGTGTCGGCCCGCCAGTACAGCCGCGACCAGCTGCTGCAACTGTGCCGCCTGGCGGCGCGTTACGAGACCCAGCCGCAGCTGATCAGTCGGCCGCTAACCGGCAAGATCCTGGTCAGCGCCTTTTACGAACCGAGTACGCGCACTCGCCTGTCGTTCGAGAGCGCCTGGCACCGGCTGGGCGGCGACATCATGTCGATCACCGACCCGGCCACCACGGGCATCGCCAAGGGCGAGTCCCTGTACGACGTGGGCGAGATGCTCAACCATTACGGCGATCTGGTGGTGCTGCGCGACAGCGCGAACGAGGCCATCTACGAGATGCTCGAGGCGCTGCGTATTCCGATCGTCAATGCCGGTAACGGCATCGACGAACACCCGACGCAGGGGATGGCCGACATCTACGCGCTGCTCAAGTGGCGGCCGGCGCTCGCGCACCCCGAGACGCTGCCGGCCGCCGAGCGCGTGCGCATTGGCATCGTCGGGGTGCCGGGGCGCATGCGCACGGTGCGCAGCCTGCTGTATTTCCTGACCCACTTCGCCGCGGCCATCGAAGAGGTCGTGATCGTGACCGACAGCGACGACCCGTTCGCGGAGGGGCAGCTCGAGGAGCTGCAACGGGCGCGCCTGAGGCTGCGGGTGGCGCGCGAACTCGACGCCGAACTGCCGTCGATCGACGTCGTTTACATCAACGCCATCGCCTGGGTGGGCGACTCCTACGAGGCACACGGCGCACGCTACCGGCTCGACGCCGGATCGCCGTTGAAGCCCGGCGCGATCGTGCTGCACCCACTGGCGCGCGGCGTGGAGCTCGACCGCAGCCTCGACGCCACCTCCCACAACTGGTACTTCGCCCAGGCCCGCGGCGCGGTGTTCGTGCGCATGGCGCTGCTGGCGGCGATCCTGAAGATTTACAATTGAACGGAGCATTCACCGTGCAACCGCAAAGGCGCAACGACGCTACCGGGGTGGCCGACCGGGTGTCCGGTGCCGCGCGACGTCGGTCGTCGGCGTCGCCGACTCGCACACGTTGCGCCCGTGCGCTACACGCGGCCCCCTAGGTAATTACTTATGTGCGGAATAGCAGGTTTCATGTACGCCGACCGGCAGCGCCCGGTCGACCCCGACACGCTCGTGGCCATGGCCGCGATCCAGTACCATCGCGGGCCCGACGGCTTCGGCTGGCGGCGCATGCCCGGGGTCGGGCTGAGCCACGCGCGGCTGTCGATCATCGACCTCGACGAGAACCGCGGCCGCCAGCCGTTCGAGACCGCCGACGGCCGGCTCATGCTGAGCAAGAACGGCGAGCTCTACGATTACCAGCGCATTCGCGCCGACCTGACCTCGCGCGGGGCCCGCTTCCTGACCAAGAGCGACTCCGAAATCATCCTGCACCTGTACCCGCGCTACGGGCTGGAGGAGACGCTCAAGGACCTGCGCGGCGAGTTCGCCTTCGCACTGTACGACAGCGACGAGGAACGCCTGCTGTTGGTGCGGGACCGGTTTGGCATCAAGCCGCTCTACTGGACGCAGACCGCCGACGGAGTGGTGTTCGGCTCGGAGCTGAAGGTCCTGTTCGCCCACCCCGACGTGCCGCGCGCGTTCGACCCGGCCGGCGTCTACCATCAGCTGATGCAGACCATCGTGCCCGGCACCACCGCCTTTCGCGGCGTGCACCAGGTGCCGCCCGGCCACGTAGTCGAGGTGCGCCGGCGCCACGGCCGGCTGCAGATCACGCAGTTCAAATACTGGGACATGGACTTCCCCCAGGCCGGTGACCACGTCGACTCGACCGACGAGGAAGAGCACATCGAGTCGGTGCGCGAAGGCCTGCTCGAGGCAGTGCAGATGCGCCTGGAAGCCGACGTCCCGGTGGGCAGCTACCTGTCGGGCGGCATCGACTCCTGCGCCATCCTCGGGCTCGCCGCCGCCTGCCGCCAGGGCCCGGTCAAGGCGTTCACCATCGGTTTCGACAACGAGGCCTACGACGAGTCGCCGATCGCCACCCAGATGGCCGAGGCCACCGGCGCCGACCAGGACATCTTGCGGCTGGACGCCAGCCACCTCTACGACAACTTCGTCGAGACCCTCTGGCACACCGAACGCACCATCTACAACACGCTCGGCGTCGCCAAGCTGCTGATGAGCCGGCACGTGCGCGAGGTGGGCTACAAGGTGGTGCTCACCGGCGAGGGCTCGGACGAGCTGTTCGCCGGCTACCCCTCCTTCCGCCGCGACCTGTTCGCCCACGGCCTGCGCTGGCCGAAGACGAAGTGGTGAACCCGGCGCTGGAGGCCAGAGTCGGCTTTACGCCGAGTTGCCTGCAGCCCTGGCTGGCATCGGCGGAGCGCGTGCCCGACCTGTTGGAACCCTCCGTTGCCGAGACCCTCGCCGGCTACGATCCCGGCGCAGCCATCGCCGAGCGGCTCGACGCCGACATGCTCGAAGGTCGTCACCCGCTGGACCGAGCGCAGTATGTCTGGATCAAGACCATGCTCGAGGGGCAGATCCTCACCTGGGGCGGCGACCGCGTGGACATGGCCAACTCCATGGAGGCGCGCCCGCCGTTCCTCGACCACCATCTGGCCGAGTTCGCCACCCAGCTGCCACCCTCCATGCGCATCAAGGGCCGTACCGAAAAGTACGTTCTGCGCGAGGCCATGAAGGGCCTGCTGCCCAAGGTGCTGTACGAGCGCGAGAAGTTCGCCTTCATGGCACCGCCGGCGCACACCGACCCGAAGAAGTGGTCGGCCATGAAGGCGCTGGCCGACGAGTACCTGTCCGCGCAGGCCAGCGAAGCGGCCGGCTGCCTGGATCCGGCAGGCATACAGGCACTGTTCCGGCTGCACGAGGACCCGGCCACCAGCGCCGAGACCCAGGTGCAGCTCGATGCCGTCATCAACCATCTGCTGGGCGTGCAGATCCTGCACCGGCAGTTCGTCGCCGGCGACATACCCCGGCAGGCGCAGCAGCGCGCCGAACAGCTCAACTGGCGCGCGGCGGCCTGATCAGGCAGGCGGAGCCGCGGATCGGGC
>JARRQB010000147.1:0-6118 GCA_037382265.1 Gammaproteobacteria bacterium
GCGGGTTGAAGGCACAGGCCGCGGCGAAGTCCTCGTAGGCGGCGCGCGCCGCTGCCGAGTCGGCCGGCGGCAACGCCACCTGCAGCACCACGTACAGGTCGCCCGGGGCCGCAGCGGGAATGCCTCGCCCCTTCAGCCGCAGCTTGCGCCCGCTCGCCGAACCGGCCGGCACCTTCAGGTCCACCACACCCGTCGGCGTGGGTGCCTTCACGGTGGCGCCGAGCGCGGCCTCCCAGGGGGCCACAGGCAGATCCAGGAACACGTCCTTACCCTCGACGTGATAGTACGGGTGCGGCCGGAACGCCACCTCCAGGTAGAGGTCGCCGGGCTCGCCGCGCCCCAGCCCGGCTCCGCCCTGCTTGGCCAGACGGATGTGCTGCCCCTGTCGCACGCCCTTGGGGATGCGCACGTTGAGGGTGCGTTCGCGCAGTTGCGGGCGCCCATCCTTGCCGAGCTCGGTGTGGCGCAACGTCAGGGCACGCACCCCGCCCTGGTAGGCGTCCTCCAGGTCGACCAGCACCCGGGCATAGGTGTCCTCGCCGCGCGCGTGGAAGCCGCCTGAACCACGCCCGCCGGACGCAAAACCGCGGCCGAACAGACTCTCGAAGAAGTCGCTGAACTGGGCCGCGTCGGCGCCAGTAAAGTCGCCGCCGTGGAACTCGAAGCCCTGGTCCCATTCCGGCGGCGGTCGAAACTCCTGCCCCGCTTTCCAGTCGGCCCCGAGCTGGTCGTAGGCGGCGCGCTTCTCGGGGTCTTTCAGGACCTCGTAAGCCTCGCCGATTTCCTTGAAGCGCGCCTCCGCGTCCGGCTCCTTGCTGACGTCCGGGTGGTACTTGCGGGCGAGCTTGCGGTAGGCGCGCTTGATCTCGTCCTGCGTGGCGTCGCGCGCGACGCCCATGATGCCGTAGTAGTCTTTGAATTCCATGCGACCTCACGCGCCGGGGCGGCGCGCAAACACGAGTCCAGTCACTGTAAAATGGGGCCGGCGGGCGCTGCCCGCAAGGGGGCGCGGGACGCCGGGCTACAGCAGGTGTTTGCCGTCGAACACCTGGATCTCCAGGGCAAAGGTGTCGACCCCGTCGAGGCAGCCCAGGTTGACCCGATAATGCCCCGGCTGGCGTGCCGTCTCGTGAAAGGGGTAGATGCCGCAGTGCTTGCAGAAGAAGTGCCTGGCGGTCTTGGCGCCGAACTGGTACAGCCCCAGCGCACCGCTCTCGGCCTGGATCTCAAGCTTGCCCTCGGGAATGGCGTAGGTTGACATCACGGCGCCCTTGCGCGCACACAGCGAACAGTTGCAGCGCAACCCGCCGGTGATGTCCTCGCCGTCGAAAGCGAACGTCACCGCGCCGCAGTGACAGCTGCCGGTGTAGTGCCTGATCATCGCTCGGTCTCCCGCCGTCTTTTCGGTCACTTGAGCGTATCATTCGGCACATGTCCTCGGCACCCACAAGCCCGCGCCTGCACTTGGTGTTCGGCGCCAGCGGCTACATCGGCACAAATCTGGTCCCGCGCCTGCTGGCGGCGGGTTTCCCGGTACGGGCGACGTCGCGCCGCCCGGAAGTCCTCGAGGCACGCGACTGGGCAGGCGTGGACATCTGCCGGGCCGACGCACTCGACCCCACGACCCTGCCGACGACGCTGAAGGACGTCGATACCGCCTACTACCTGGTCCACTCCATGGCTGCCGGGCGCGAGTTCGGCCGACTCGACCTCGAGGCGGCCGCCAACTTTGCCGCTGCCGCGGCCGCAGCGGGCGTGCGGCGCATCGTCTACCTGGGCGGCCTGGTACCCGACGAAGCTGATTCCGAGCACATCGTCTCGCGCCGCGACACCGGCAACGCGCTGCGGCGCGGCTCGGTCCCGGTCACCGAGGTGCGCGCCGGCATCATCGTGGGACCCGGCTCGGCCGCCTTCGAGGTCATGCGCGACCTGGTTTTCCACCTGCCGGTGATGATCACGCCGCGCTGGGTGCGATCGCAATCCCCGCCCATCGCGCTCGACAATCTGCTCGAGTACCTGCTGCGCCTGCCGGACATCGACGAGGCCGCCGGCGGCGTGTACGACGCGGCGGGCCCCGAAACCCTCACCTACGAACAGATGATGGGCGTGCTCGCCGACGTGGCCGGACGGCGCCCCCCGCGCATCGTTCCGGTGCCGATGCTCTCGCCTAAACTGTCGTCCTACTGGCTGAAGTTCGTCACGGCGGTCCCGACCCGTGTGGCGCGCGCCCTGATCGAGGGCCTAAAACACGACTTTTACGCCGACAGCGGCCCACTGCGACGACTGGTGCCGCAGGATCTGCTCGACTTCCGCAGCAGCGTAGAGGCGGTCTTCGCGGCGGAACGCCGCAGCGACGTGCAGGCCCGTTGGGTCGAGGGAGCTTTCGCCATGCGACAAAGCCGCATCGATTACGCCTACTACGCCAAGCGCGCCGGCGGCGCGGCACTGTCTACCGCCTCGCTGGCGTCGCTTTGGCAGGTCGTGTCCTCGATCGGCGGGAACAACCGCTATTACTACCTCAACTCGTTGTGGGCGATCCGCGAGTGGATCGACTGGCTGGTCGGAGGGCCTGGGCTGAAGCGCGGCCGCCGCCACGCCACCGAACTGCGGGTCGGCGACCACGTGGACTCCTGGGAGGTCATCGGCGTGGAGCCCGAGCGCCGCCTGACCCTCGCCTTCGGCATGCGGGCCCCGGGCGCGGGCGTGCTGGAATTCGAGATCGTCCCGACCTCGCCCCAGCATCACCGGGTCAGGGCGACCGCCTACTGGCACCCCGCAGGGGTGAGCGGCCTGCTCTACTGGTACGCGCTGGAGCCCGCCCACCAGGTCATCTTCAAGGGACTGACTCGCGAAATCTGCGAGCGCGCCGAAGCGCTCGACCGCCAGCACACCGACGCCTCCTAGCCGTCCAGTTCGTCGATGCCGCGGTTGGCGAGCGCGTCGGCGAGGTCGTTCTCCGGGTGCCCCGAGTGGCCCTTGACCCAGTGCCAGGCGACCTCGTGCCGGCCGACCAGTTCGTCGAGCCGACGCCACAGATCGTCGTTCTTCACCGGCTTGCGTGCGGCCGTCTTCCAGCCGTTGCGCTTCCAGTTGTGGATCCACTGGGTGATGCCGTTCTTGACGTACTGCGAGTCAGTGGTCACGCGAACGCGGGAAGGCCGCTTCAGGGCCTCCAGGCCGCGGATCACCGCGATCAGTTCCATGCGGTTGTTGGTCGTCGCCCGCTCACCTCCGTGCAGGGTCTTCTCGCGCCCGGCGAAGCGCAGTACGACGCCCCACCCGCCGGGGCCGGGATTGCCCCGACAAGCGCCGTCCGAGTACAGATCGACCATTTCAGCCACGCGTCAGTCCCCGTGTCGTCGGTTCGATGGCGCCGGTGCGCACCGGCCGCAGCCGCTGCCAACGCGGCTCGATGGGACGAATCATGGACACGCGTTTGACCGCGCGCACCACGTAGATGCCGCCCAACATGGGCCAGAAGCGCGCGCCGTAGCGTTCGAGAAAGGCGAAGCGGCGCAGCATGGCGGCACCCGCTACCGGCGGGCGAAACAGGCAGACCTCGGAGCGTTCGATCTGCAGCCCCATCAGCGACATCCAATCCCCCAACCGGGCATAGCGCAGGAAGCGGCCATTCCAGGGCACTCGGTGCCGTCGGCCCGGCAGCCAGCGCCGCAGGCCGCACAGGCTGAGCGGGTTGAAGCCGCACACCAGCAGCCGGCCACCCGGAATCAACACGCGGTCGGCCTCGCGCAACATCTGGTAAGGGTCGGCGGAGAACTCCAGCACGTGCGGGAAAATCACGGCGTCCAGGCTGTCGGTCGCCAGCGGCAGCCGAAAACTCTCGACCACCGCCCCTGGCGCCGCCTCCGACGACCAGGCGTCCACCGCCAGCACCGCCTTGTGGCGGATGGGACAACCGTCCAGGTGCACCGCGGCCTCGCCAATGCCGCCAATCTGCACCAGATGATAGCCGAACAACTCCTCGACGAAGGGTTGCAGGACGCGGGTCTCCTGCTCCGCCACCAGGGCCCCGAGCGGCGAACGGTACCAGTCGCGCAGTTCGGCAAAGGCCGTTGCGGGTGCTGGCGGATGCGATTCAGGCGGCGCCGGCATGAGCTTGGTTTTAATTCCGTGGCGGCATTCCGTATATTCCGGTCCTTATGATGCCTCAAGGCCAGCCGAGATGCTCCCGCCTGCGCACCCAGCTTCGACGGAGCTTCGTGCTGGCCGCCATGCTACTCGCGGGCTGCGCCGGCCTCATGGACAGACCGGCTGAGGCGCCGCACGCTGCCAAGCCGCCGTCCGCCTACGGCCACTTCAGCAACGACGAGGACTTCCTCGGCAGCCCGCGGCGCGAACCCGTCAGGCTGGCCCGTGCGCAGGCCCGGCCCGAGCCGCCGCAGGACCTGTGGGCCCGCCTGCGCCGGGGCTATCGCATCGACGACATCGAACACCCCCGGGTGGAAGCCGAGCTGAAACGCCTACTGCGCCATCCGCCGGCGCTGCAGGCGCTGTTGGAACGGGCGCGCCCCTTTCTGCGCTACGTGCTCGACCAGGTCGAGGAACGTGGCCTGGGACGGCGCGGCCGGCCTGTGGCAGTTTATGCCCGCGACGGCGCGACGCTTCGGTCTGCGCAGCGACTGGTGGCAGGACCAGCGGCGCGACCCCAGCGCTTCCACGAGGGCGGCGCTCGACTACGTCGAGCTGCTGATCGCGCGCTTCGACGGCGACGTGCTCCGGGCGCTCGCCGCCTACAATGCCGGTGGGGCCAAGGTCGCCCGCGCGGTCAAGTACAACCAGGCGCGCGGCCGGCCCACCGACTACTGGTCGCTGGATCTGCCACGCGAGACCGACCAGTACGTGCCGCGGCTGATGGCCCTGGCGCGAATCATTGCGCAACCCGAGCTGTTCGGCGTCACCCTGCCCGAGCTGGCAGACCGGCCGGTGCTGGCGGAGATCGACACCGGCGGGCAGATCGACCTGCAGGTCGTCGCCGAACTGGCAGCATTGCCTTACGAGGACTTGGTAACCCTCAATGCCGGCTTCAACCGCTCGGCGACCCCACCTGACGGGCCGCACCGCCTGCTGGTACCGATCGAGGCGACGACCGCATTGGGGCAGGCGCTGGCGGACCTGCCGCCGGAACAGCGCCTACGCTGGCAGCGCCACGCCATCCGCAGCGGCGAAACGCTCGGGGGTATCGCCCGCCGCTACGACGTCAGCGTGGCCGCCATTCAACGCGCCAACGGGCTGTCGGGCCACCTTATCCGCGCCGGCCACGACCTCGCCATCCCGCTGTCGGAGGCGACCGTGGTGCGCTTTGTCGGCCGCCGCCACGCCGGCAGCAACCAGGTGAGCTACCGCGTGCGCAAGGGTGACTCGTTGTACGTCATCGCCCGCCGCTTCCAGGTGAGCGTCGCGGATCTGCGTCGCTGGAACGGCATCTCCGGCCGTCTGATCAAGCCTGGCCAGCAGTTGACGGTCTACGTGCGCGGCGGTCCCACGAGGCTCTGAACTTCCTGCCCGACCCCGGACTACCCTGGGCTCCCATCGTGCAGCACGCAGGCCACGCGATGCGTGGCGCTCAGCGCGACCGTCGCCGGGTAAGCCTCGCGGCACCGCGCCCTCGCCTCGGGACAGCGCGGGTGGAAGTGACAACCGGCGGGCGGTGCGGCCGGCGACGGCAAGTCACCCGCCAGGGGCACGCGCTCGCGCCGCTGCGCGGGGTCCGCCGCGGGCACGGCCGCCAGCAGCGCCCGCGTGTAGGGGTGGGCCGGGCGGTCCAGTACCTCCGCCACTGTGCCGCGTTCCACGATGCGTCCGAGGTACATCACGGCGACCTCGTCGGCGATGTAGGCCACCACCGAGATGTCGTGGGTGATGAACAGGTAGCTCAGGCCAAGCCTTTCCTGCAGGGCCTTGAGCAGGTTCAACACCTGCGCCTGCACCGACACGTCCAGCGCGCTGGTCGGTTCGTCGCAGATCAACAGTCGGGGTTCGAGCGCGATCGCACGGGCGATACAGATGCGCTGGCGCTGCCCACCGGAAAACTCGTGCGGATAGCGGTCGAGCGCGCTCGCCGGCAGACCGACCTGATCGAGCAACTCGACCACACGCG
>JARRQB010000148.1:0-4563 GCA_037382265.1 Gammaproteobacteria bacterium
GCGTTGTGGCCGTACCACCACTGCACCATGGCGTCGATGGCGCCCGGGTAGAAACTGTAACCCTTAGTCAGCGATACCGGTACGAAGGCGCTGTTCACGATGTGCAGCAGCGCCACCGTCAAGATGAACGCGCCGTAAAACCAGTTCGCCACGTAAATGTGCTTGACCTTGCGGGTGGCGACCGTGCCGAAGAAGACGATGGCGTAAACGACCCAGACCACGGCGATCAGCAGATCGATCGGCCACTCGAGTTCGGCGTACTCCTTGCCCGAGGTAAAGCCCAGCGGCAGCGTGACGGCCGCCAGCACGATGATCACTTGCCAGCCCCAGAAGGTGAAGCTCGCGAGCGGGCCGCCGAACAGGCGCGTCTGGCAGGTCCTTTGCACCACATAATAAGACGTGGCGAACAGCGCCGAACCGCCGAAGGCGAAGATCACGGCATTGGTGTGCAGCGGGCGCAGGCGTCCGTAGGACAGCCAGGAAATGCCGTTGATCAACTCGGGAAAGGCCAGCTGTGCGGCGATAATGACGCCGACGAGCATCCCGACGATTCCCCAGATTACCGTCACGACGGCGAACTGGCGTATCACCTTGTAATTATATGTGGTCTGTGACTCCATAGCTCGTCTCCGAATAGGAACTCGAATAAATCAGCCCGTACCCGGCGACTGGGGCCGGCACGAAAGGCGTGGCAGATCACGCAGGCAGAGCTAGGGGGCGAGACTACCGGCGGGCTATTTCAGCACATTGACATATATCAATGGGGCCGGACGAGCGAACTGAGGCAAGGATTATCGTCGATAGCGATTTGATCTAGATCAAGAAGGCGCCTGAGCCTGGTCGGAACACGTTGCCTGGTGGTTTGTCAGCGCCTGCAGACCGTCCATATCGAGGATCTGCACGTGCTTGCGTTCGACTTTGAGCAACCCCTCGTCCTGGAAGCGGGTGAACAGGCGGCTGACCGTCTCCAACGCGAGGCCGAGGTAGCTGCCGATCTCCTGGCGGGACATGCTCAGGAAGAAGTCGGTAGCGGAAAAGCCGCGGCGCTTGAAACGTCCGGACAGGCTCATCAGAAAGGAGGCGAGCCGCTCCTCGGCGGTGCTCTTGCCGAGCAGGGCCAGCATCTCGGTGTCCTGGCCGATCTCTTTGCTCAGCAGACGGAACATCTGGTGCTGCAGGCTCGGGATGCTGCCCGCCAGGTCCTCCAGACGGTCGAACGGCAGCTCGCAGATCGCCGAGGTCTCGAGTACGCGGGCCGAGCAGCCGTGGCGATTGGTCTGGATGGCGTCGAGACCGAGGATCTCCCCCGGCAGGTGGAAGCCGACCACCTGCTCGCTGCCGTCCGGGCACTGGCTGTAGGTCTTCACCGAGCCGGTCTTGACGACATAAAGGCTGCGAAAATTCTCGTCGGTGCGGAAGACGTGGTCGCCGCGCTGCAGCGGCCGATTGCGCTTGACGATCGCGTCGAGGCGGTCGACGTCCTCCGGCGCAAGACCCATTGGGAGGCACAAAGTGGAGAGACTGCAGTTCTTACAGGCTACTTTGATCTTATCGAACGAAATGACGTTTGGATCGGACATGTAATTCGCCTGTTGCTAACTCAAGTCCCTCGACGACCTAAATCTAACTGATCCAAATCAAGAAAACTAGACCGATCGCGGTGATCGGGGGCATAAAAAAACCGCCGGCCCCCTCGCGGGAACCGGCGGCTTTGGTGCAAGGAGGCTTACTTGCTTTCGGCAGCGGGCGCCTGGGGCGCCATCGGTGCACCGTAGGGAACGCCGTAGGGCGCGCCGTAGGGGGCGCCGTAACCGTAAGGGCCACCCCAGCCGCCGTAGCCCGGGTAGCCGCCCCAGCCGTAGGGGCCGTAGCCGCCGTAGTAGGGGTAGCCGTAGCCGTAGCCGGAGCCGCGACCGCGACCGTAGCCGCTACCGCTCATGTTCATGTTGAAGTCGCCCCAGCCGTCGCCGAGACCGTCGCCCCAGCCATTCCAGGGGCCGCCGCCCCACCAGGCGCTGGCGGTAGAAACGGTGAACGTGGCGGCGCCGATGACGGCAGCCGCGCCGAGAGCCTTGGCAATCTTGCGCATATGCTGAATCCTCAAAATTTAAATGTTACGGTCTTCAAAGTAGCCGCGGAGTGAACTTCGGCGATGGTTTGCCGTCCGTACCCGCCCCGAGTGGTTCGAGCGCGTCCCGGGCTTTCCGCACTATAGACTAGCTTACCCCGGCAAACCAGGGGGTGTCCGAATCGGCGTTCCCGGGCGCGCACGGCGCAGCGCGGGCGCGTTGTCGCTGAACCGGGTCTCTGGTACCTTCTAAGCCCGTCCGTTACACCATTTGTCGGGTCTCCCCCAGGCTGCATGACCAGATACATTTTCATCACGGGCGGGGTCGTCTCGTCTCTCGGCAAAGGCATTGCCTCGGCCTCTCTCGGTGCGCTCCTGGAAGCGCGCGGCCTCAGGGTCACCATGATCAAGCTGGATCCCTACATCAATGTGGACCCGGGCACCATGAGCCCGTTCCAGCACGGCGAGGTGTATGTCACTGCCGACGGCGCCGAAACCGACCTCGACCTCGGACACTACGAACGCTTCATTCGCACGACGATGGGGCGCAACAACAACTTCACCACGGGCCAGATCTACGAGAACGTCATTCGCAAGGAGCGGCGTGGCGACTATCTCGGCGGCACCGTGCAGGTGATTCCGCACATCACCAACGAGATTCAGGACAGCGTCCGGCAGGGCGCCGACGAGGCGGACATCGCCCTGGTGGAGATCGGTGGTACGGTCGGCGACATCGAGTCCCTGCCCTTTCTCGAGGCGATCCGCCAGATGGGCATCGAATTGGGCCACCAGAATGCCATGTTCATTCACCTGACCCTGGTGCCCTACATTCCGACCGCCGGCGAGGTGAAGACCAAGCCCACCCAGCACTCGGTCAAGGAACTGCGTTCCATCGGAATCCAGCCCGATGTACTGCTATGCCGTGCGGACCGGCCGATTCCGGCGGGCGAGCGCAAGAAGATCGCCCTGTTCACCAACGTGCCCGAGCGGGCGGTGATCTCCGCCGTGGATGCGGACACCATCTATCGCATCCCGCTGCTGCTCCACGAACAGGGTCTGGACCAGATCGTGGTCGAGCAGATGGGTCTGGAGGTGCCGCCGGCCGACCTGTCGGAGTGGCAGCGGGTCATCGACGGCCTCGATCACCCGGAGCACGAGGTGCGCATTGCCATGGTCGGCAAGTACGTCGACCTCACCGAATCCTACAAGTCCCTGAACGAGGCCCTGACCCACGCCGGTATCCAGGCGGATACCCGCGTGCACATCACCTACGTGGACTCCGAGCAGCTCGAACGCGAGGGCGTCGACTGCCTGGTTGGAATGGACGCCATCCTGGTGCCTGGCGGATTCGGGGAGCGGGGTGTCGAGGGCAAGATCGCGGCAGTGCGTTACGCGCGCGAAAACGGCGTGCCTTACCTGGGCATTTGCCTCGGTATGCAGGTGGCCGTGATCGAGTACGCCCGCAATGTGGCCCGCCTGAGCGGCGCGCACAGCACCGAGTTCGACAAGCGGTCGCCGCACCCGGTGATCGCGTTGATCACCGAGTGGATGAGCAGCGACGGCAGCGTCGAACAGCGCACCGAGCGCTCGAATCTCGGCGGCACCATGCGACTGGGCGCCCAGCCCTGCCGCCTGGCCAAGGGCACCATCAGCCGCAAGCTCTACGGCGAGGACGTCATCACCGAGCGCCACCGCCACCGCTACGAGTTCAACAACCGTTACCGGCAGGATCTCGAGGACGTCGGCATGAAGGTGGCCGGTACCTCGATCGACGGGCGCCTGGTCGAGGTCATCGAGATTCCCGATCACCCCTGGTTCGTGGCCTGCCAGTTCCACCCCGAGTTCACCTCGACGCCGCGCTACGGTCACCCGCTGTTTGCCGGTTTCGTGGCCGCAGCACTGGCGCAGCGCGAGCGCAGCGAGGCGGTGGAGGCCGCCACCGCATGAACCTCGCCGACTACGAGGTCGGAGTCGAGCACCCGCTGTTTCTGATCGCCGGTACCTGCGTCATCGAGAGCGAACAACTCGCGCTCGACACCGCGGGCACGCTGCGTGAGCTGACCGCGGCGCTCGGCGTGCCGTTCGTCTACAAGTCGTCGTTCGACAAGGCGAACCGGTCCTCGCACGCCAGCCCGCGCGGGCCGGGGCTGGAGGCCGGTCTGCGCATCCTCGAAAAAGTCCGGGCCGAGATCGGCGTGCCGGTGCTGACCGACGTCCACGAGGACACGCCGCTGGACGAGGTGGCCGCCGTGGTCGACGTGCTGCAGACCCCGGCGTTTTTGTGTCGGCAGACTAACTTCATCCAGCGCGTGGCCAGCCAGGGCCGGCCGGTCAACATCAAGAAGGGCCAGTTCCTCGCCCCCTGGGACATGCAGCACGTCGTCGACAAGGCCAGGGCGGTCGGCAACGACCAGCTGATGGTGTGCGCGCGCGGCGTGTCCTTCGGCTACAACACGCTGATATCGGACATGCGCGGGCTCGCGGTCATGCGGGCC
>JARRQB010000149.1:0-4553 GCA_037382265.1 Gammaproteobacteria bacterium
GCCGATCTTCGACGAGTCGAGCGCCGAATTCCTGTCGCTCGACCTGGAACTGGAGAGTGTCGCCTGTTACTTCAACGATACGGCGTATCCGATCGGCCAATACATCTGCAGCGGCGACGAACTGCTGCACTGCGAGGAGCGCGGCGGGTGGGTGCGCAAAGGCTCGTGCGAGAACAGTTGATCACGGAGAGATGAACATGTCGTTTGTGACCATCAACGCCGGCGATCCCGAGATTCCACCCGGGAGCCCCCCGGAAGAGCCGCCGCCCGACGTGCCGCCGGGGATACCGCCCGGGCGCCCCAAAGAAGTGCCGGGCGAACAGCCGGTGGAGGTTCCGGGCCAGACACCGGTCGAAGTTCCCCCCGGTTCGCCGCCCGAGGTTGCAGCGGGTGATGGCGGCAGCCTGGTAGCTGATCGCTAGCCGGGTGCCCGATCATTGCCGGAACGTGCTGCTGCCACTCCAACGCTGTGCGCGCGGCGAGACTCCAATCCCTGCCGGGTTGGCTCGCGATCGACTTCCCGGTCCTGCGGGTGTCGGCTCGGTGATCCATTTTCCCGGTCTGAAGCGGTCTGGCTGACCTTGTCCGCGCGTGGCGGTGAAAGGGTCGTTTTCCGGTGGGCGCGGGCGACCGCCGTGTGCCGCTCCGAGACGATCCGGGTGTTTGCGGCTGCCGGGGAGCGACAGGGGACGCGATGGATACACAGCTGCTGAGAACCTTCCTCGAAATTCACCGCACCCGCCATTTTGGCCGCGCGGCCGACAACCTGCACCTCAGTCAGTCGGCCGTCAGCGCGCGCATCCGGCAGCTCGAGGAGGAACTCGGCGTCAGCCTGTTCACCCGCGATCGCAACAACATCCAGCTCACGCCCGCGGGGCAGAAGTTGTTGCGTCACGCCGAGCACATCTCTACCGCATGGAACCGCGCGCGCCAGGAAGTGGCGATGGGCGAGGACGGCCCCGAACCTCTGGCGGTCGGTGCCGTTCCCAGCCTGTGGGACATTGCGCTGCAGGAGTGGGTGCACTGGTTGTACAGCGACTGCCCCGGTGTCGGTCTGAGCGCCGAGGCGCACGGCCCGGAGACGTTGCTGCGCAAGCTGCTGGAGGGCAGCATCGACCTGGCTTTCCTGTTCGACCCGCCCCAGCTGCCTCACGTGATGGCCGCCGAACTGCTGTCCGTGCCGCTGGTGCTGGTGACCACGCGCAGCGACCTCGACGCCGCACAGGCGGTGGCGGACAACTACGTCATGGTGGATTGGGGCACCGCCTTCGGCGTCGCGCACGCCCGCCACTTTCCCGACATGGGGGTTCCGCGCGCCAGGGTAGGACTGGGTCGTATCGCCAAAGCGCTGATTCTCGCCTGCGGCGGGTCGGCCTACCTCGCCAGGCCGATGGTCGAGGCCGAGCTGCACAGTGGAGCACTGATGCTGGTCGAGGACGCGCCCGTCATCCACCGGCAGGCCTACGCCGTTTACCCGGCGGAAAATGGACGTCAGGCGGTCATCGACCAGGCGCTTGGGTATTTTTCACCTTAGCGCGAGACGGCGCTCGAAGTGCCAGCCGGCAGGGCCGGCGCTGTGGCCGGCCGTGACGCGTTCAGTACTCTGCGTCGAACGCCCAGTCTTCCACCAGGTCGCGCAGGCGCTTTTCTTCCAGGCGCTTTTCCAGTTTGCGGCGCGCCTCCATCTGCCGGCGTATGCGCGAGGTTTCCTTGTCGCGCGCGGCGAGGTCCATCCATTCGACGGGGGCACAATCGGTGTTCGAGTCCGCGTCGCTGTCCCAGTCCGTGACGTCGGACAGGGCGGCGCTGTTCAGGGCTGCGGGCGTCTTCTTGCTTTGGCGCGTCGCTGATCTGGGCATGATGCGTACTTCCCTCGTTTGCACTGGCCTGTTCAATGGGGCCGATGGGCGCATCTTTAAACGCTCGACGCGAGAATTTAAAGTGAAAAAAACTGATCATTACGATCGAAAAAATTGTTTATGCAGGGGCGCGCACGGCCCGTTCAAGGGGCGCGTCACAGAGGCCGGCTGACACGCTTTATCGACGGATCGTCGGATCGCGAGTGAACCTGAAAACCCAGGTTGGTAACCAGCTCCAGCATGTGCCGGTTGCTGGACAGGATCTCTCCGGTCATCTCCCTGAAGCCGCGCTGGCGGGCCGCCTCCATCAACGCTCCGAGCAGGCGCGAGCCGATGCCGCGCCGCTGCCAGGCGTCCGCCACCACGATGGCAAATTCGCAGCTCAGACCGTCCGGGTTGATGACATAGCGCGCCACGCCGAGTTCGGTTTCCGCGCCCGGCTCGCCGACCACGGCGATCAGCGCCAGCTCGCGGTGATAATCGAGCTGCGTGAAGCGCACCAGCATTTCTTCGCTGAGCTCGCTCAGACCGCTCATGAAGCGGAAGTACTTCGCCTCCGGCGACAGGTTGCGCACGAATGCCTGCTCGATGGTCGCGTCCTCGGGGCGGATCGGCCGGATCGTGATGTTGCTGCCGTCGGCGAGTTGCCAACGCGACACCAGGTGGGCGGGGTAGGGGTGAATCGCCATGTGCGCATAGCGGTCGAGGGAGGGCGCGGGTCGGGCGACCACCAGGCGCACATCGAGCGCCATGACGCCGTTTTCGTCGGCGACCAGCGGATTGATGTCCAACGCCTGGATCTCGGGCAGCTCGCACACCATCTCCGAGACACGCCGCAGCACCTGCACCAGGGCCGACATGTTGACCGCCGGCATGTCGCGATAAGCCTCCAGCAGTCGCGCACTGCGCGTGCCGCTGATCATCCTGCTCGCCAGGAAGCTGTTGAGCGGCGGCAGCGCGACGGCCCGATCGTGCAGCACCTCGACCTGCACGCCGCCGGCGCCGAAGATGATGGCGGGGCCGAACACCGGGTCGCGCACCACGCCGATGAACAGCTCACGGCCGTGCGGGGCGAGGTGCATGGGCTCCACCGTGACGCCGCTGATTCGCGCGCTCGGGTGTTTGGCCTCCACACTCTGCAGCAGTTCGTGGTAGGTGTTGCGGATCATCTGTGCGTTGGCGATGTTGAGCCGCACGCCGTCGACGTCGGTCTTGTGCGTGATGTCTGGCGAGTCGATCTTCATCACCACGGGGAAACCGAGAGATTCCGCGGCCACCAGCGCGGCGTTGGCCGAAGCCGCCGTCAACGTCTGCGTGACCGGCAGCCCGAACGCGTGCAGCAGCGCCTTGGACTCAGCGCTGGCCAGGATCTGGCGATGCTCGGAGAGCACGCTCTCGATGATAAGCCGCGCGCCTTCGATGTCCGGTTCGCTGCGCGCCGACAGCGGGGCCGGCACCTGCATCAGCAATTGCTGGTTGTGGTAGTAGGCGCTGAGGTAGGCGAACGCTTCCACCGAAGATTCGGGGTTGGTGAAGGCGGGTAGATGGTGCTCGGCGAAGTGGCGGTTGGCGGCTTCCACCTGTGCCTCTCCCATCCAGCACGCCAGCACCGGTTTGTCGCTGTTGCCTCGCGCCTGGGTCACCGCTTCGGCGCAGGCGCTGGGATCGGTCATCGCCTGCGGCGCCAGCATCACCAGCACACCGTCGACCGCGGCGTCTTCCAGGCAGGTCCGCACCGCCAGGCGGTAACGCTCCGCGGATGCGTCCCCCAGCAGGTCGAGCGGGTTGGCATGCGACCATGCCGGCGGCAGATCGGCGTCGAGACGCGCCAGCGAGGTATTCGACAGGGTTGCGAGCCGGACGCCAAGATCGATGGCGCGATCGGTGGCCATGACGCCGGGACCGCCTCCGTTGGTGACGATAGCCAGGCGGTTGCCGCGCACGCGCTGCGGCGTCGACAACAGGCGCGCGGCGGAGAACAGCTGCTCGACGGTCGAGACGCGGATCGCACCGGCGCGCTGCAACGCGGCATCGAACACATCATCTGCACCCACCAGTGCACCGGTATGGGTCACGGCGGCGCGCGATCCTTCCTGGTGGCGGCCGGCCTTGATCACGATGACCGGCTTCATGCGTGCGGCCACCCGCAGGCCGCTGACGAAGCGACGCGCGTTGCGGATGCCCTCCACATAGAGCAGGATGCTGCGCGTCTCGGCGTCTTGTGCCAGGAAATCCAGCACATCGCCGAAATCCACGTCCGCGGCGTCGCCCAGCGAGACGATCGCCGAAAAGCCGATTCCGTAGGCGTCGGCCCAGTCGAGGACCGCGGTACAGATCGCACCGGATTGGGACACCAATGCCAGGTGACCGGGCGCGGCGCTGTTGTTGCTGAATGTTGCGTTCATGCGCAGCGCGGGTCGGATCAGGCCCAGACCATTGGGACCCAGGATGCGGATCTGTTGTTGACGCGCCGTGTTGACCAGGTTTTTTTCCAGCGCGGTCGGTTTGCCGTCGGCTCCACGGAAGCCGGCGGAGATGACGATCGCTGCGCGCGTGCCGTGCTCGCCGCAGCTGTGAATGATGCCGGGAACGGTGCTTGCGGGGGTGGCGATGACGGCGAGGTCGACCGGTTCGCCGACCGCGTCCAGGTCAGGATAGCAGGGAAGGTCGCCGATGCGCTTGTGCTTGGGATTG
>JARRQB010000150.1:0-4543 GCA_037382265.1 Gammaproteobacteria bacterium
CAGCTGGACCGGGGTCGCAGACCCCAGGGTCGTGGCCGAGGCCATGGCGGCGACGTGGCAGGCCTGCAGGATATAAGTACCGGCGCTGGCAGCGCGTGCTCCGCTAGGCGCGACGTAGCCCGCCACCGGGACGGGCGACGCCAGTATTTCTTTGACGATATCGCGCATCGCCGCGTCCAGGCCACCCGGGGTGTCGAGCCGCAGCACGATCAGGGGGGCGCCGCGTGCCCGGGCAGCGGCGAAGCCGGTTTGCACATAATCCGACGTGGCGGGGCCGATGGCACCCTGGATGTCGAGCACCAGAACTTCTTCGGCGGCCGCCGCCTGCAGCCAAGCGGCGCCCAAAAGCAGGCACAGTACCACCAGGCGGGGACCTGAGAACATGGTCGAGCCTCCACCCAGAGTGTGGTTGGCCGATCCCGAGGCGTCAATGCAGTCCACTCGCCGGGTCGCTGTCGGTCGGTCAACCGCCAGCGGAAGCCGAGGCTGTTGACGCCCGCATCGGAAACCGTGGACGAGTCGCTCGCCGCAACCCCCGAGCCGATCGCGTTCGATCGCGCAACGGCCGAAGGTCGGACCGGCCCGGGTTAAAGGTGCTTGTCGATCCCGTGCACCTTGAGCCCCCAGGCGAACAGGCTCGACAGCCGCTCATCGGCCTTGCGCAAGCGCGCGGTGAGCACGCCGAACAAGGCCTTGAGCACCACGTAGCCCCGCTCGGGGTGTTCATCGAACCAGGCGGCCAGGCGCGGCGCGTCGAACACCCGCACGCGCGCCTCTTCCAGGGCGATCACGGAGGCGCTGCGGGCACCGCCCTCGAACAGGCTGAGTTCCCCGAAGACCTCGCCCGGGTCGAGGTCGCAAAGGCCTGGCTGAATGTGGCGTCCCTCGTCCAAGGTCACGCGCCCGGTCACGCGCACGCGGCCAGCATCGATCAGGAACACGCGACGGTCGTCGGCACCCTCGGTGACGATCGCCTCGTTGGCGGCGTAGGTCCGCTCGGTAGCGATGCCGAGCCGAAGCAGTTCTGGGGAGTGCAGTATGTCTAGGAGCTGTTCGGTCATGGCGCTCGGCCGCGTGTTCTTGTTCGGGACAAGAATGGCAGGAAAACGGCCGCCTGGCAGCTGCTCAGAACCCGATACTGATGCCGACCCCGCCGCCGTGGGACCCGCCGCTGACGCCCACGCCCACGCGCGGCGTGCGGCCGGAAGCCGGTATCGACCACAACTTCAGTTGGTCGCCGGAGACCGCCGGATAGCGGTAGGGCGCGCCCCCGACTTCGCCGTCCTGGTAGCCCAACAGGCGTCCGCGCACTGACAACGCCCGCCCGCTTCGATATTCGTTGGGCTCGAGAAAACCGGCGTGATCGACCAGGAAACGCCCGCGCGGCCTGGCCGCGAGATCGGGTCGGCCGTCGGCGTCGAGCGGATAGGACAGGACCTCCACCACCGTGCGCTCGGCCTCGTTGCGCACCGACACGATGCTGCCCCCCCAGTGCAATGGCTCGCCCTGCGGCACGGAGCGCGGCCTCGCCGCCAGTTCTTCCGGGTAGGGCCCGCCACGCTGCGTACCTTCCCCGGCAGGGGTCGTAGCACAGCCGACCAGCAACAGGCTCAATAGCACAATGGGCGCGCTGCGGGCGAAGACATGCACGTGTTCACCAGTACGGACGCCAGAAATGGGGATAGTGCGGCCACCACGGGTCGTAGTAGGGCCAGCCGAAGTACGGTGGATAGGCGTACGAACCGATCGGCACCGGCTCGGGCCAGCGGTGCAGCGCGTCGGCTTCGACCACCGGATAGAGGTAACGGTACTGGCCCACCAGGCCCTCGCGAGTGCCGCGCACCACGCCCGCCACGGTGATGCGTTGCCCGGCCTCGTAGTCCGCGGGGTCCAGGAACTCCGCCCATCGGGCGATGAAGCGCGCGTCCGCCGGACCGTCGAGATCGGGTTCGCCGTCTCCGGCCAACGGCCTGGCCAGGATCTCGAGTTCGGTCGCCCCCTGGAGGTTCGCCAGCTCCACCAGTTCCCCGCCCCAACGCACGCGCGTGCCGACGAAGCGCTGCGGCTCCAGGCGGACCTCCTTCACCACGGGCTGACCCACCGGAGCCTGCCGGATCGCCTGCGGCACCTTGCTGGCGCACCCGACCAGCGCGCACACGCTTGCCAGGACCACCGCAGCACGCCACGAACCGTTACACTGGGCCATGTTTTTACTATAGCCGCGATACATGGACGACGTCTCCGACACCCTGCCTTGCTGGGTTTACCGCAGCCGCCGCAAGGCCGATATGTACCTCTATCTGTCGGTCGAGGACAGCTTCGACGACCTGCCCGGCGGCTTGCTCGAACGCTTCGGCCGCCCGGAGTTGGTCATGCGGCTCGAACTCTCGCCGGGCCGCAGACTGGCCCGCGAGAAGGCCGAGACCGTGCTGCGCAACCTGCGTGCATCGGGCTATCACCTCCAGTTGCCACCGCGGCTGGAGCCCGACCTGTACCGAGGCGATTGACGGTGGCCGATACTGGCGAGACCGGCGGGTGAGGACTGGGCTCGTCGTCCTGGCGCTCATCGGCGTCCCGCTCGGGCTGTTCTACGCGCTGGCGCCGACGCCGGACCCCGAGGCCGGCGCGCCGCGCACTGACCTGCCTTGGCAGGTCGAGCCGCTGCCGGACGGCACGTCGCGGGTGTTCGATCTGCACCTCGGCGAGGCGACGTTGGACGATGCCCTGGCCAAGTTCGGGCCCTACGAGGGTATGGCCGTGTTCCAGTCGGAAGCGGGCGCCAGGAGCCTGGAGGTCTACTTCGGCAAGGTCGACTTCGGCCCCCTGCAGGCACGTGTCGTGGCCGCGCTGCAGGCGCCGCCCGCCGACCTGAAGCTACTGGTCGAACGGGCGGTCGAGCGCAAGGGCTCACCGACCGGCGACTGGAAGTTCCTGCTGGAGGCGGCCGACCGCGAGGCGCAGCGGGGCCGCCGGCTGCGCTCGATCACCTTCGTGCCGACCTATCGCGGGCTGGGGGCGGAGTACTTCCGGCAACGCTTCGGCGAACCGGCGGCCTGGCGCGTGCTCGGCGACTACGCCGTGCAGTGGTTCTACCCCGACCGGGGCCTGTCGATGGTGCTGGACACCAAGGGGCAGGAGGCGCTGGAGTTCGTGGTGCCGCGTGCCATGCGCTTGCCCGAGGACCTGGAATGGACCGCGGCCGCTGACCGTTAAGCGCGGCGGATCAGATCGTCCATGCGGGCCTTGGCCCGGTCCCAGGCGGTGCCCCCGGTACGCCCCTCGGCCAGCATCTCCATCAGGCGGTAGGCGAGCCGCCGGCCGGCGGGTGGCAACTCGCGCAACTTGGTCAACTTGAACAGGCAACCCGCCCGCTCGTACTCCAGCGTGCTCACCAGCGCGTACAGCGTCAGCGCCGCTGCCGAGTGCGGCTCGGCTTCGATCAGCGCGAGCACTTCGCCGAGCGTGTCGTCGCGCGCCGGGGCGGCGTCTTCGGGGTCCCGCGCCATGGGCTATTCCGACAAGGACTGAATCTGACAAGCGACGGCAAACCCACCCTCGCCCGCGGCCAGCGACGTGCACCGCACCGCCCTGACCCGGGCATGCAGCGGGCGACTCAGTTCGGTCGCCGATTCCACGGTGATGTCGAACACCTGGTCCGCACGCATCTTGCGGTCCAGCCAGATCAGGATGCCCCCGCCGCCGAGCTCCTTTAGGATCGCCACCTTCGCCTGCTCGTCGCCATCCAGGCGGATCCGCGCCGGAAAATCCAGCGTCATGCGGGGAAAGACGCGGTGGTCGCCGACCTCGGGCATGATGGTCCGGGGAGTCTGGGGTATCGGAAGGCCGGTTCGCCGGACCGCGCCGCTCAGCGCCATCGCTCCAGCACGGCGAGACAGCGGGCGTTCAGTTCGCTCGCCCGCCGTTCGGTCGCCGCCTCGTTGTAGCAGCGCAGCTCCGGGGCGTTGCCCGACGGCCGCAGGTGGACGATGTCGCCCCTTGCGAAGGTCACGCGCAGACCGTCGGTCTCGTCCACCTCGCGCACCGGCCCGAGTTCGGGAAACAGCGCCTCGATGGCCGGCGCCCCCTCGGCACGCAGCGCCGCGAGGCGCTCGCGGCCGAGCTCGGCAGGAAAGTCCTTCAAGCGGTCGCTGGCGGTGAAGCGCGGCGGCAGGGTCTGGCGCAGCTCCGAGAGCCTGAGCCCGCCCGCACGCGCGGCCAACAGCAGGCTCAGGATGACGATGGTCGCGTCCCGGGTCGGCAGCGCGGTGAGGGTGCGGTCCTCGTACTGCAGGTCCTGCCAGGTCATGAAGCCGCCGTTGGCCTCGAAGCCGACCACGCGCCGCCCGCCCGCGGCCGCCGCCTCCGCCATACCCTCGATGACGTAGGGCGAGCCGATGCGGGTGCGCCGCGTGGCGTCGAACCAGCCGCTCTTCTCGAGCGCGGTATTGCTGCTGACCGGCGTGACCACCCAGTCGGCGTCCAGGTGGCGCGCCGCCAGCACCCCCGCGACGTCGCCGCGAAACCATGCGCCGGCCTCGTCGCC
>JARRQB010000151.1:0-4530 GCA_037382265.1 Gammaproteobacteria bacterium
TCGCGATCCCCGCCGAGTTGTTGGTCGCGCACATCCGTTCCGCCCGGATGGTATCGCCGGCCGCAGAACGGGTGGACATGCCGATCGCGGATGGGTTCGTCGGTATGGTGGACCGCGACGAGTTCGACGCCTGGCTGCGCCAGCGCGCCCGGGCGGCGGGCGCCGAGGTGCGCCGCGCGAGCTTCGAGCGCCTCGACTACTGCCCGGACGGTAGTCCGCGGGTGTATTACCGCCGCGCCGGCGCGGCGCCGGATGCGCCGCACGAGGTGGTACAGGCGGCTGCGGTGATCGGCGCCGACGGCGCCAGGTCAGCGGTGGCACGGCAGTGCATGCCCGGCGAGGAGGTGCCCTGCGTGTCGGCATACCACGAAATCGTCGAGACCCCGGACGCGAACTTCGACGGCAGCCGCTGCGACGTCTGGTATCAGGGCCGGCTCTCACCCGACTTCTACGGCTGGGTGATCCCGCACGGGGCTAAGGTGAGTGTGGGCGTCGGCACGGCCCGGCGCGGCTTCTCGCTGCGGGGTGCGGTACGGGAGTTGCGGGCCAACGTCGGGCTCGATGGCGTCACCACGCTGCGCTGCGAGGGCGCGCCCATACCGATGCGTCCGCGCAGGCGCTGGGACGACGGCCGGGCCGTGGTGCTGGCGGGCGATGCTGCCGGCGTCGTGGCGCCGGCCTCGGGCGAGGGCATCTACTACGCCATGACCGGCGGGCGGCTGGCGGCCGAGGCGGTGACCGAATTCGTCGTCAGCGGCGATCACGCCGCGCTCAAGCTCGCACGCAAGCGTTTCATGCGCGCCCACGGCCGGGTGTTTTGGGTGCTTGGGATGCTGCAGCGGTTTTGGTATGCCGACGACCGCCGGCGCGAGCGCTTCGTCAGCATGTGTCGGGATCCGGACGTGCAGCACCTGACCTGGGAGGCTTACATGCACAAGCGTCTGGTGCGCGCCAAGCCTGCGGCACATATGCGCATCTTCTTTAAGGACCTGGCGCATCTACTGGGTGTGGTCAGGCCGTGAGGGCACCGTGCAGGAGCTGTTCGACACCGGTCGCATAGTCGACTTGATCCTGGTTCTCGTGTTCGGCGAGGCGGTCGCACTCGCGCTTTATCGGCGCTGGCGCGGCAGCGGGCCGGCTCTCGCCACCTTGGTGCCTAATCTATTGGCCGGCGCCGCGCTGCTCGGCGCGCTGCGGCTTGCGCTTGCCAGTGCCGAGTGGCACTGGATCGCCGCGGTTCTGGCCGGGGCGCTGCTCGCGCACGCCGCGGACCTGGCGGTCCGTTGGCACGCGGCCGGGGAGGGGGCTTGAGCAAGGGCGCCTTGCTGCCGAATCTGAACCTCGTGCTCGACGGTGCCGGGCGCGTTAGCAGCTTCGCCGAGCCGGTAGGCGCGGCCGGGCCGGCGGGCGAGGGCGTTGAACAGGCCCGGCTGCGTTCGCTGGTCGGCAGCGCGGTGGAGGTCGTCGAGCGCCACTTCATCGGCGCCGCGCTCGATGCCGCCAAGGGCAACCGCACGGCAGCCGCCCGCATGCTGGGACTGAGCCGCCAGAGCCTTTACGTCAAGCTTTCCCGCTACGGCTTGATCCTGGCAGATGACTGAGCACTGAGCGCTCGCCGTCTCTACCAAGCTGGCGCCATGCGCACGGTCTGCGGCGTCGCGTTGCGCTTGGTGGGTAGGAAGTAGAGCCGCGTGAACCACGCCGCAGCGGCGAGCCCGAGCGCCGCACGCTGCAGCTGTGCGCCCAAACCACCGCGCGCCTTTGCCGCCTCGACGGCCACGTTGATGTCGCGCAGCCGCTCCAGCCCGCGGCGGAAGCGCGGATTGTCGGTATCGAGCGTCAGCGGAAACACCTGGCGGCTGATCTCGGTGGTGATGTCGAAGACCCGAAAGTCGAACTCGGTCGGGTCCATGCCGAGCGCGCGGTAGAGTTCCGGGCGGGTGTGGTCACGCACGTACATGGTGCTGTAGACCGCGAGCAGGAAGAAGCGAATCCACCAACGATTCACGCCGCGCAGCAGCCCGGGGTTTGCGCGCATGATCAGTGCAAAGGCTTCGCCGTGGCGGAACTCATCGTTGCACCACTCCATGAACCATTTGAAGATGGGGTGGAAACGCTTCTCAGGGTGGCGCTCGAGGTGGCGGTAGATGGTGATGTAGCGCGCGTAGCCGATCTTTTCCGACAGATAGGTCGCGTAGTAGATGAACTTCGGCCGAAAGTAGGTGTACTTCTTTGCCCGCTTGAGGAAGCCGAGATCCACGGCGACGCCGAGGTGCTTCAGCGAGCGGTTTATGAAGCCCGCGTGGCGCGACTCGTCTCGCGCCATGTAGCCCATCAGCTCCGCTATTTCAGGGTTTTCGACATTCTTTTTGATCTCCTGGTAGAGCACGCAGCCCGAGAACTCGGCCGTCACCGAACTGATCAGGAAGTCGAGAAACTCCTCGCGCAGGGACGGTGTCATTGCCGCTGTCTCGCCGTCGAAGTCGACCTCCCTGCGGAAGTGGCCGCGGTTCTCGTCGCGGCGGAACTCCGCCATCATCGCGTCCCATTCCTCGCGCACGGCCGCGATCCGGAGCCGGTCGAAAGCGGTGTAGTCGGTGCGGTAGAACCGCGGTGCGAGCAGCGTGTCGCGGCGCGCTTGTGCGGTGGAGCCATTGGGTTCGGCGGTGGCCTCGCTCAGGGTCATGGGTCTGTCCTCCAAATGTTCGTCGTTGTCGTGGCGCCGCGCATAATGACCATCAGCGCGCCACCTGTTTGGGTGGCGGCACCTCCTCGGCGGTCAACTGTTCCTTGCCGCCGCCGCAGGCCATGATGGCCGCTGCCGAGACCGTCTTGTCCTCTTTTATGCGGTGCACCGACTTCCAGTCGCCGGTTTCCAGCGGCACGATGGTCTGGGTTTTGGTGCGCGTCTCGTCGAAGCCGAAGTCCACATTCTTGGCGGATTGCGGCCCCCAGTAGTTCACGCGACCAAGGTCGTAGAATTTCCGCTGGAAGCCGCTCACCGCGAACGCCTTCAGGCAGCCCAGCATGTACTTGCGCTTCTGCTTGTCGCGGATCCACGGATACTCGAGAAAGGTCTTGCGCATGTAAAAGCGACGGTAATTGTGCATGACGCGATCGAGCAGCTCGCCGCGCTCCATGGCTTCGGGCTTGATGATGGGCGTAACGAAGTTGTACTTCGAGAAGTCGAACACCTCGACCTTGTCACCGAGTTCCTGGAACAGCTCGGAGAAGGGCCAGGGCGTGTACATCGCCCAGTTCGCCATGTCGGGCTTCCAATCCATCGCCATGCGGTAGGTCTCTTCGAGTGTCTCGCGGGTCTCGTTCTCGAGCCCGACGATGAACTGTGCCTCCGCAACGATGCCGTTCTGACGCAACAGGTCGATCGCGCGCTTGTTCTCGGCGATGGTGGTCTCCTTGCGGAATCGTTCGAGCTTGAGTTGCGCAGCCGCCTCGGTGCCGAGCGAGACGTGGATCAATCCAGCGCGGCGAAACATGGGCAGGAACTCTTCGTCCCGCAGGATGTCGGTCACTCGGGTGTTGATTCCCCAGAGCACCGGCAACTGGCGGCGCTCGAGTTCCTCGCAGAAGGCAATGAACTTGCGCCGATGGATGGTCGGTTCCTCATCGGCCAGGATAAAGAATCCCACCCCGTGGTCTCGCACCAGCGATTCGATCTCGTCGGCCATCTTGATCGGGTCGCGCACCCGGTAGTCGCGCCAGAACTTCCACTGCGAGCAGAATTTGCAGGTGAACGGGCAGCCGCGGGCAAAGTTCGGTACCGCCACCCGGGTCTTCATCGGGATGTAGATGTACTTCTCCCACTCGAGCACCCCCCAGTCGGGCTCGATCGAGTCGAGGTCTTTCACGGTCGGTTCGGCCGGCGTGGCCTTGATCTGGCCGCCGTCGGCGAAAGCGAGTCCAAGCACGTCGTGACGACGCGCCTGCCAGTTGCCGGCCTCGAGCGCACGGGCGATGTTGACGATGATGTTTTCACCCTCGCCGCGAGCGATAACGTCGATCCAGGGGGCCTCGGTCAACACCTGCTGATACATGAAGGTCGCGTGGATGCCGCCGAGCACGGTGAGCGCGTTCGGGTGCAGTTCCTTGGCGATCCGCAGCAGCCCTTCGGCCTTATAGATGGAAGGGGTAATCGCGGTGGCCCCGATAATGTCGGGCTTTTCCTCGGCCAGCAGCTCCCGCACCTGCTCGTCGGTCAGCTGGTTGGTCATCGCGTCAATGAAGCGGATGTCGTCGTAGCCCGACCGCTTGAGGGAGCCGGCCAGGTAGGCCACCCAGGCCGGTGGCCAGTTGCCGGCTATCTCGGCGCCGCCGGAGTGATAATTGGGGTGAATAAGTACGATGCGCATCGCCGCCTCCGCCCTACAACGAGTTGTCCAGTTATCTTGACATTTGTAGTGTCCAGTGTAGTTGACTATTATCAGTTTGCACAGTCGGGATACGCCGGGCTGTCCGGCTACGAAGGTTTCTCATGCTCTACCACCTGTGTTACGCGAGTACCCAGACTCG
>JARRQB010000152.1:0-6952 GCA_037382265.1 Gammaproteobacteria bacterium
CGAACGCTTTTACCGGCCGCCGATCGCCTGAACCGGCCCGCGCTGCCGCGAACCGGCACGCTTGTCCATCAGGTTAGATGGCAGATCCGAAGCCGAGCTTCCGCGTCGGCGCGCGGACTGTCACGGCGGAGAACGTTGTCATGTTGACCCTTCATCGTTTCATCCTTGCGCCTCGCGGGCTCGCGGTCGGGTGCCTGGCCTTCGTACTGCTCCTGTCGGGCGGCTGCGACGACAACGCCTCGTCCGTGCCGAGCGAGTCGCTGGCCGAGGCCAGCCAGGACACCGCGCTTGAACATGCGGCCAAGCACCTCGATCCGAAGTACGTCTGCCCCATGCACCCGCAGATCGTCAAAGACGCGCCAGGCACCTGCCCGATCTGCGGGATGGATCTGGTAGAGAAGCTGATGGACGCCGACGTCGGCAAGTACCCCGAGGTCGAACTCAGCTCGGCGGTGGTGCAGAACCTCGGCGTGCGCACGCAGCCTGTCGAGCGCGGGACCTTGTGGAAATACATCCGTACGGTCGGGCGCGTCGAGTACGACGAAACCCGCCTGGCGCACGTCCACCCACGGGCTGCGGGCTGGATCGAAGGCCTGAACCTGCGCGCCGAGGGCGAGCCCGTGACGCGCGGCCAGGCCCTGGCCAGTCTCTACGCGCCCGACATCCTGGCCGCCCAGGTCGAGTTCCTGATTGCGCTGCAGTCCAAGGGCCCGGTACCCAGCCGCACCCAGGTCGAGAAGGCCCGCAATCTGCTACGGCTGCTCGACGTGCCCGAATCGGTGATTCGGAGTATCGAGAAGACCGGCGAGACGCGCAACACGGTGCCCGTGATCGCGCCGACCGACGGCATTGTGACCAAGCTCATGGCGCGCGAAGGGATGTACGTCAGCCCGGGCAGCGAGATGTTCACCATCGCCGACCTGAGCGACGTGTGGGTCATGGTGGACGTGTTCGAAAACCAGATCGCCTGGCTGGCGCCCGGCCTGAGCGCCGAGATCCGCGTCCCTGCCCACCCGGGCAGGGTCTGGGAGGGCAAGGTGGACTATCTGTACCCCGACCTCGATCCGAAGACGCGGACGCTGCGGGTACGCCTGACCTTTCCCAACCCTGACCTGCTGCTCAAGCCGAACATGTTCGCCGAAGTGGTGATCTATGGCGGCCCCAAGCACGAGGTGCTGAAGATACCGCAGCAGGCGCTGATCATCACCGGGGAGCGCGAGGCGGTGGTGCGGGCACTCGGCGACGGTCGCTTCCAGCCGGTCGACGTGGTCACGGGGATGCGGCGCGGCGGCGAGATCGAAATCCTTTCCGGGCTGGAGGAGGGTGACGAGGTCGTGGTCTCCGGCCAGTTTTTGATCGACTCGGAGTCCAACCTGCAAGCGAGTTTCCAGCGCATGTCCGACGCCAACTGAGCCGGGAGCCCGTCATGCGCAGCGTCATCGAATGGTCGATCAGGAACCGCTTCCTAGTCCTGCTGAGCACCCTTATCCTGAGCGGCTGGGGGGTTTTGGCCGTCAAGCAGATTCCGCTGGACGCCATCCCGGATCTGTCCGACGTGCAGGTCATCATCAAGACGACCTATCCCGGACAGTCGCCGCGGGTTGTCGAGGAGCAGGTGACCTATCCGATCACCACCACCATGCTCGCGGTGCCGGGTGCCCAGACGGTGCGCGGGTACTCCTTCTTCGGCGACTCCTACGTCTACGTGATCTTCGAGGACGGCACCGACCTCTACTGGGCGCGCTCGCGCGTGCTCGAGTACCTGAACCAGGCCGCCGCCGACCTGCCCGAAGGCGTGCAGCCCCGGCTGGGGCCGGATGCCACGGGTGTCGGTTGGGTTTACAGCTACGCTCTCGTGGATCGCTCCGGGCAGCGTGATCTGGCGCAGCTGCGCAGCCTGCAGGACTGGTTCCTGAAGTTCGAGTTGCAGACCGTCCCCGGCGTCGCCGAGGTGGCCACCGTCGGCGGCATGGTGCGTCAGTACCAGGTGGTGGTCGACCCGGAGAAACTGCGCGCCTACGGCATCCCGCTGGCCCGCCTGGTCGGCGCCATACGGGCAGCCAACCGCGAGGTCGGCGGTTCGGTGGTCGAGCTGGCCGAGGCCGAGTACATGATCCGCACCCGCGGCTACATCGCGTCGCTGGAGGACATCGAGCTCGTCCCGGTCGACGTCAGCCCGAACGGCACGCCAATCCTGCTGCGCGACCTGGCGACGGTCCAGGTCGGCCCGGAGATGCGCCGCGTGGTTGCCGACCTCGACGGCGAGGGCGAGATCACGGGCGGCATCGTGGTCATGCGTTACGGCGAGAACGCCCTGGCGACCATCGCTGCGGTAAAGGAGAAACTCGCTGCCCTGCAGCAGGGTCTGCCGCCCGGGGTTGAGGTGGTCCAGACCTACGACCGGTCCGAGTTGATCCTCGACGCGGTGGACAACCTCAAGAGCAAACTCGTCGAGGAGTTCATCGTCGTCGCCCTGGTCTGTCTGGTGTTCCTGTTCCACATCCGTTCGGCGATCGTCGCCATCGTGAGCCTGCCGCTGGGCATTCTGGTCGCCTTCATCGTCATGCAGCACCAGGGCATTAACGCCAACATCATGTCGCTCGGCGGCATCGCCATCGCTGTCGGCGCCATGGTGGACGCAGCGATCGTCATGATAGAGAACGCCCACAAGCACCTGGAGAGGGCCGGACCTGACCTGTCGCGCGAGGCGCACTGGCAAGTGATCGGCCGAGCGGCGGGCGAGGTCGGTCCGGCGTTGTTCTTTTCCCTGCTGATCATCACCCTGAGCTTCCTGCCGGTGTTTACCTTGGAGGCGCAGGAGGGACGGCTGTTCGCGCCGCTCGCCTTTACCAAGACCTACGCGATGGCGGCGGCGGCCGGCCTGTCGGTCACTCTGATCCCCGTCCTGATGGGCTACTTCATCCGCGGCCGCATCCCGCGTGAGGAGACCAATCCGATCAGCCGGTTGCTGATCTGGCTCTACCGGCCGATCCTCAAGATGGTCCTGCGGCTGCCGCGCTTCACCGTCCTGGCGTCGCTGCTGGTCATGGCGAGCATGCTGGTGCCCTTGTTCGGTGTCGGCGGTCTGCTCGAGCCGCTCAAGTGGCCCGCGCAGCTGGTCGGGCTGGTGTCCGAGCAGGGGCCGCAGCGGTCCTGGGAACAGCGCGTCTCGGGTTGGCAAGAGAGCCTCACTGCCGTGTGGCGCGACGCGACGGCGGACCTGCCCTGGCTGGACCGTTTTGCCACCGGCCTGGGTTCGGAGTTCATGCCGGAACTCTACGAGGGCGACTTGATGTACATGCCGACCACCCTGCCGGGGCTGTCGATCGGCAAGGCGCAGGCACTGCTGCAGCAGACGGACCGGCTGATCGCGAGCCTGCCCGAGGTCGAACGGGTGTTCGGCAAGATCGGACGTGCGGACACCGCGACCGATCCGGCGCCGCTGACCATGATCGAGACCGTCATCCAGCTCAAGCCCGAGTCCGAGTGGCGGGCCGGGATGACAGTCGACATGCTCATCGAGGAACTGGACCGCACGGTCGACCTGCCCGGCGTGACCAACGCGTGGGTCATGCCCATCAAGACGCGCATCGACATGCTCGCGACCGGCATCAAAACGCCAGTGGGCGTGAAGATTGCCGGCCCCGACATCAAGGTGATCGAGCAAATCGGCAAGGACGTGGAACGCGTGTTGAGGGACGTGCCGGGGACCGCCTCGGCCTTTTCAGAGCGGGTTGCCGGCGGGCGCTACATCGAGATCCGGCCGAACCGGCTCGAGGCAGCGCGCGTCGGCCTGAGCATCGAGGACATCAATCAGGTGGTCGCCGCCGCGGTCGGTGGTATCCGCATCACCCAGACGGTCGAGGGCCTCGAGCGCTATCCGGTGAACCTGCGGTTCCCGCGCGAGCGGCGCGACGACCCGGAAAAGCTGCGCGAATTGCCGCTGGTGACGCCGACCGGGGCCCAGGTGCCGCTCGGCCAATTGGCGGAGGTCGTGATCGTGGACGGCGCGCCCATGCTCAAGAGCGAAAACGCCCGCCTCAACGGCTGGACTTTCGTGGACATCCGCGGCGTCGACCTCGGCAGCTACATTGCCGCCGCGCAGGCAGCGGTGCGCGAGGGCGTCGACCTGCCTGCCGGCTACTCTCTTACCTGGTCCGGTCAGTACGAGTACATGTTGCGCGCCCAGGAGCGGTTGACACAGGTCGTGCCGTTCACGCTGCTGATCATCTTCAGCCTCCTCTACCTAACCTTCCGCCGCGGCGGCGAGGCCGCGCTGGTGATGCTGTCGCTGCCGTTTGCGCTGGTCGGCGGTTTCTGGCTCATCTACCTGCTCGACTACAACTTGTCGGTCGCGGTGGCGGTGGGGTTCATCGCGCTGGCGGGCGTTGCCGCCGAGTTCGGGGTGGTCATGCTGGTTTACCTGGACAACGCCATCCGGGACTGGAACGAGCGCGGCTGGCTGATGAGCGAGGCGGACCTCAAAGGAGCTATCATGGAAGGCGCGGTACTGCGGGTAAGGCCCAAGGTGAGGATTGCATGCAAATGAAGACACTGTGTATTGGGTTGCTGTTTCTGGTCAGTGGTGCCGTCGCGGGGAGCGACTACGAGCCGGTGGCAGAGCCGGTCGCCGACGGGGTGTATGCGATCGTTGGTCCGACTACTGGTCGAACCTACGAGAACCACGGGCTGAACAACAATCTGGGGTTCGTCGTGACGGCCGAGGGGGTGGTACTGATCGACAGCGGCGCTTCGCTGCAGGGTGCTGCTCTGGTCGAGCGCGCGGTGCGTGCGGTGACCGACCGGCCGGTGCGTTGGGTGATCAACACCGGAGGCCAGGACCACCGCTGGCTGGGCAACGGTTATTTTCGCGAGCGCGGGGCTGAGATCATCGCCCTGGCGAGCACCGTGGCAACGCAGCGCCGGTACGGGACCCAGCAGCTCGACGCCCTCAAGCCGGTGCTGAAGGACCGGCTTGAGGGCACGGTGCCGGTTTACGCGGATGCCCCGCTCGACGGGCTGGTCGCCGAACTCAATCTGGGCGGTGAGCCGGTGGTCGTCCGTTACTTGGGCGATGCGCACTATCCCGGCGACGCGACGGTCTGGCTGCCGACCAAGAACGTCGTCTTCACGGGCGACCTGGTTTATGTCGACCGGATGCTGGGTGTCCTGCCCTGGAGCGATGTACGGGCCTGGCGGCAGGCCTTCGAGGAGATGAAGGCGCTGCAACCGGCGATCATCGTGCCGGGGCATGGGCGGGTGTGCGATCTCGACCGTGCCCAGCGCGATACCGGCGATTACCTCGACTGGCTGGTGACGGAGGTGGGGGCGGCGGTGCAGAGTTGGGAGCCGCTCGATGAGGTGGTCGAGCGCCTGGGCGACGCCCCGCAGTTCGAGCGCCTCCGCCACTTCGAGAGCTGGCACCGCACCAACGTCAACCGTACCTATCTGCAACTGGAGGGTGGCTGAGCCGTTGCGGACAGCGCGCTACATCCCGACCGCGACGCCGCGGCAGACGATCGCCTCGGTGCAGCCGCTCGGGGCGTTGGGCCATGCGAGGCGTTCGCAAACGACCTCGGTGATTGCGCTGGCACCGGCCTTCAAGGCCGCGCGTTGCAGTTCCTCCACGGCGTCCTCGCGGTTGATCTGGTAATCGTCGGTAACCGTTATCCTGCAAGACATGCCGCGGACCGGCTGCTTCACCCGGTAGCTGCCCTCGGCGGGTGCTGCGACGTAAACTGGAATGCTCGCGGCGGCCGCCTTTTGCTCGGCGTTCAACCCGGTTTCGAAACGCAGCGGCGACGACCAGGCCGCGACGGCGAGGACGGTGTTCCGAGTGCATGTCAAACCTCCGCAACCATGGTCGGTCGGCGTGATCGAAGCAGATTGTCCCGGTCTGCGCCGTGTTGCACCAGTGACGTCAGCTGTCGTTCTTGCGGTTCACTCCGAGCATGCGGTCGACCACGCGCCACCAGTTCGGGTCGCGGCCCACCAGTGCCGGTTCTCGGGGCTGCTGCATGCTCGCTCCGCCGTCCGCTGCTCGGCTGCACTGGCGGTCCCGTCCAACAGGTCAGGTGCCGCCACGCGTTGCCAACTATCGCGGTCGTTCATTAGCAGCCGCAGCAGGTCGTTGTTGATGCGGTGCCCCGGCCGGTTGCGGAGATCGTTTACGAGGGCAAGCAACGAGACGCCGATGCCGAGCGCTGGATACTCGTCCCCTAGCCCAACGACATCGAGCGTTGCAGCTCCGAGATCCGGAACACCGACGCCAACCAGTCTGGCGTGCCAAGGTGGAAAACAGCTGAAAATCTAGAAACCTGGTGCGGCAACGAACTGGGGAAGCCTAGCAAAAACCGGGATTTCCCCGCAGCAGCGAGCTACTGGCCGCAAGCGCGCTTGGATCAGGCTGCCCGCAAACGCCTCTCGGCCGCTTCACGTAAGACCTTGTTCAGCGACTTAGCTTCGACGGTCTGCCGGTACATGTGTCCGTAAAGCCATACGAGGTGCTTCTCATCGATCAATTGCGCACCAAGTCGAGCGGCTTCGGCCCGGTCGCCCAAATGGATGGCCACTACCTGTAACGCTTCGAGGACCTCTTCAAGGCGGGCGCTCGCTTCGAGTTCGTTCATCCGTCACCTCCGCTTGCCGTGTCCCGCCTCGGTGGGTAGGATCCTTAGCGTCACGCGCCGGCCGCTGTGCAGCCCGATGCCGATGAAGGCGACCGGCGAGCGGATGGTATGCCGTTCACGCAGGTGTCCCAACCCCAGGTTGAACATGTTCGATCTCCTATGGGGCCACGCCGGCCGCCGTTTCCGCTAACCGTCACGGTAGGAGGGGACAGCGCCGAGCGGTTAATCCGGGAGCGCCACGGGCTTGTCCCTCAACGACAGAGCGATGTCGCACACGACCATCACCACCGCCTCGCAGACCCTGTGGCGGGTACTCGAGTCCT
>JARRQB010000153.1:0-7695 GCA_037382265.1 Gammaproteobacteria bacterium
TGATAAGCCGGGCGGCCAGCGTGCGACGCAGCGCGGCGAACGCGCGAATCAGGGTCTCGAAGTCCTTGCGGCCGCAGAGCTCGCCGACGCCTAGAACCACCGGCTGGGTCTCGTCCGCAAACCAGGGGTGTTCGACCGGGACGGCCGCCAGCTCGAACAGCTGCCGCGATATCACCGGGCTCGGCACCACCTTGATGCGCTTCCGGTCGACCCCCGTGAACGCCGCGAAGTCGTCTGCCGCCCCCTGCGAGGGCATCAGGATGCTGTCCGCCCGGGCATAGAGGTAGCGCATCGAGAGGCGCTGGAGGAAGCGGTCGAGCGGCTTGCGGTCGCGCAGGTCGACACTGACCGTAGTACCGTTGCGCAGTGCCAGCCGGGCATGGCTCCGGCTCAGCCACCTGGCAAGCATCGCGGTCCGGTTGACGCGGTCCTTGTCGCTGAAGATCACGTCCGGGCCGTACCTGTGCAGATAGCGCACCAGGCCCGGCAGCGCCGAACCGACGTGGGCGGCCCCGAGATCGATCACGTCGAGGCCGGCTCCCGGCGCGATCTCTGGGCCGTGGCCGCGCACGTGCAACAGGTCGACCTGATAGCCGCGTGCGGCGATCGCCGGCAGCAGCCGCTGCATGATCCGGTCCACCCCGCTGTGGCCGGAGGTGGCGAAGAGACAGGCGATACGGCGGGGCCCGGTCATCGGATCCAGTCCAGGGGGTCTTGGTCAGGTGCGGGTGTCAACCCCGGCTCATCGACGAACAGCCAGAGCCGAACCGCAAACGGCAACAGGTACGAGAGTTCGCGCGCCGGGCCGCCGGTTCGTCCGGCAGCCGGCTGGCCGCAAGACACGGCCCGGAGAACACGCGCACGACAGGGCGAGCAAACCAAGCTCAGACCGACCAGTCAGAGGAGTTCCTCCGTCAGACCGCCGACACGGCTCAACCGGGCGAACAGCGCCCGTGCGCGGCTTGCGAAGCGCCAGCAGGCGTTGCACCGACCCCAGGCTGCCGTTGCCGTCACGCGCCCGAGGCACCCGAGTGACGCGCCAACTCAGGGCTTTAGGAAGACGACTTCCGCTCCGGGTTGGCGCGCCACTACCGCGTCTCCGCCGCGATGCTCCCCGTATTCCGGGACCAGAGCGATCAGCCGCTGCAACAGCCGTTCCTCGTCCGCGTCGATGCAGGCGTCCTCAATCTCCGCGACTTTACCCTTGAGCCAAGTCCACGGCACTTTTCGTCTTCTCGCCAGCAGCACCTTGGGATGCTGGGTGCCCTCGAGTTGCTCCTGCTGATGAAACAACTCCTCGAACAGCTTTTCGCCGGGCCGCAGACCGGTGTAGACGATCTCGATGTCCTGGCCTGGTTCTTTGCCCGACAGCCTGATCATCTGCTCGGCGAGGTACTTGATCTTGACCGGTTCGCCCATGTCGAGCACGAAAATCTCGCCACCCTCGCCGATGACCGTGGTCTGCAGAATCAACTGGGCGGCTTCCGTTATGGTCATGAAGTAGCGCTCCATGCGCCGATCGGTAACCGTTACCGGCCCGCCGGAAGCGATCTGCTCGCGAAATAGGGGAATCACGCTGCCAGCCGATCCCAAGACGTTGCCGAAGCGCACCGTAATGAAGCCGGTCGTCGATTGGTCGTTGAGATTTTGGCAGAAGATCTCGGCGGCCCGCTTACTGGCGCCCATGACGTTGAACGGATTGACGGCTTTGTCGGTAGAAACGAGTACGAACTGGTCGACCGCGAATTTGTCGGCGGCTTCCGCCAGAATCTTGGTTGCAAGAAAGTTGTTGCGGACCGCTTGGCGGATCTGGCTCTCCAGCATCGGCACATGCTTGTAAGCCGCAGCGTGAAAAACGACGTCAGGACGTTCTTCCGCCAACACCCGTTCGACAAAAGGTCGATCGAGGACGTCTCCGAGGAAGCAGCGCGCCTCAATGGCCGGGAATTCTCGGCGCATTTCTCTCTCTATCTCGAAGAGGTGAAATTCGCTGATATCGACTAGGAGCATCCGGCGGGGGGAAATCCGAGCAATCTGTCTGCACAGTTCAGACCCGATTGAGCCGCCGGCACCGGTTACCAGAATGCAACGAGACGACAGTCGTTTCGTGATGCTGGGCCAGTCCAGACTTACGGGGTCGCGACCCAACAGATCCTCGATGGAAACATCCCGCAGATCACTTATCGCCACACGGCCGTTCAGCAGGTCGCCAAGCTCGGGAACGGAGAGAAACGCGATCCCTGCCTCGTCACACTGGGACACGATCCGTCGCCGATCGGAGGGTTTGGCCGACGGCATCGCCAAGAGCACGATGTCTATGGAGTGCTGCGCCACCAGGTACGGAATCTCATCCGTCGCACCAAGGATCTTTATCCCTTGGATCTCGCGCCCGATACGCCGCAAATTGTCATCGACGAATCCTATCGGCTTGTAACCACGGAGCGCGCCACGCAACATCGAACGGACAAGCATTTCCCCGGCTTGACCCGCTCCGGCGATCAGGACGCGCGGCCCGTCGACGCTGTACAGATTTCTGTCCTTCGACCAGCGGTACAGGAGGCGCGCCCCACCCAACAAGGCAAGCGCCACGAATGCGTAGATGAGCGGTACCGAGAGCAGGATGCCGGTTTGCGGTAACCCCAAAACCACCAAACCAAGCCCGACCAACGCGCCGCTTGCGATCGCTTTGAAGATCCGAACGCCGTCCGTCAGCGACGCAAAACGCCAGACGCCTTTGGATCCGAACGCCGTCCGGCAGCGACGCAAAACGCCAGACGCCTTTGTACAACCCGAAAACGCGGAACAGGAAGGCCTGTATCGGCACGAACAAGGACAACAACACCAGATTGTTGACCAGTTCGACCTCCGCATACCCGAGGTTGAAGCGCAACCACAAGGCCACGAACCAAGCGAGTACGATCGCGAGGACGTCATGGACGAAAGCAACGGTCTGGGAACGAAATCTCTGCGGTATCATTCAACTAGTGAGCTCGCTGTCTAACCAGCACCATCGCCCGTGAGCCGATCCGGTCGTTTAACTAGACGTTAGGTACGTAACCTTTGTCAAGCTCACCGGTTCCCCGCGCGCAGCCGCGACGGTGCTAGGCTATCCAGTCGAATACGTCCTCTGCATGTCCCGGCGTCCGGCCCGGCTGCTCGACGAAAAGCCGATGCCAGATCGCGAACTGCAGCAGGCACATAATCTCCCGCCCCGCGCTGCGCCCGGCACGGTGATGGGCGAACAGTCGCCGAACGCCCTCCGCTTCGAACCACTCCCGAATCGCCGGGTTGGCAGGCAGTCTGGTCTCCAGTTCGTCGAGGAAACCGCCCTGCAGCCACCCTCCGATCGGCACGTGGAAGCCGCGTTTCCTCCCGTAGAGGTGGTCGTCCGGCAGATAGCGCCCGGCCCAGCGCTTCAGAAACAGCTTGCCTTGCCCGGAACGAATCTTGAGGTCGTCCGGCAGGGCGAGGCCGAACTCGACCACGCGGTGATCGACGAACGGCACGCGACCCTCGAGCGCGAACCCCATGAGCATGCGGTCGGCCTTGAGCAGCAGGTTGTCGGGCAGCGCAGTCACCATGTCGGTGTACTGGCAGCGCTGGGTGTGGCTCCAGTTCTCCGGCGTTCGCTGCCACGCCTCGACGAAGGGCGCACGCGCCGCGTCGCGGTGGTCCCTGAGCCGGGCCCCGAACGTCCCGCGGCGGTTGCGGCGCCGCCAATGACCCCGCGTGCGAAAGCCGCCGGAGCCGGGCGCGCGCAGGTTCTTGAGAAAGCGGGTCAGCGGCGCCTCGCGGTAACGCCCGTAGCCGGCGAAGACCTCGTCGCCCCCTTCGCCCGTCAGCACGACCTTGAGTTCCTTGCCCGCCTCCTCGGCGAGCAGCGAGGTCGGCAGACACGCATAGTCGCGCATCAGTTCGTCGGTCGCCCAGACCATGTGCGGAATACGGCGCAGGATCTGCTCGCCGGTCACCTGCCGCGCCGTGTGCTGGGTGTCGAAGCGTCGTGCGATGCGTTCGGCGTCCGCCAGCTCCCCGGGCTCGCCTGGCGCGTGGAACCCGATGGAGAAGCTGCGAATCCGCTTGTCTTGGTACTTGTGCAACATCGCCGCCAGTACGCCCGAGTCCACCCCGCCCGAGAGGAACAGGCCATAGGGCACGTCGGCCCGCATGTGCTCGCACATCACCTCTTCGATCAAGGCATCGAATTCCTCGGCGGCCTCTTCGAAGCCGACCCGGCGGGGCTCGACGTCCAGCGGCGACCAGTAGCGCCAGCGCTCGATTGCGAGGCCGGAGCCTATCGCCATGGCCTCGCCTGGTAGCAGACGCTTGACCCCTTTGACGATGGTCGTCTCGCCCGTGCTGAACTGGTTCTCCAGGAACTGCACGAATGCCCCGGGATCCAGCTCGGGCGCGTGCGGTAGGATGGGTAGCAGGGCCTTGATCTCGGACCCGAAGGCGATACGGTCGGACAGTACGACGTAGTACAGCGGCTTGATGCCCAGACGGTCGCGCGCCAGCACGAGCTGCCGCTGCTCCCGGTCGAACAGGGCGAAGGCGAACATCCCGTTCAAGTGGCGCAGGAAGTCGCGTCCATAGGCCGCGTAGGCGTGCAGGATGGTCTCGGAATCGGAGTGCGTGAGGAACCGGTGCCCGCGCCTGCTCAGTTCGGCCGTGAGTTCGACGTAGTTGTAGATCTCGCCGTTGGCGACCAGCGCCAGGCTCCGGCGTTCGTCCAACAGGGGCTGGTGACCGCCGGTCAAGTCGATGATCGACAGACGCGTGTGGGCCAGCGCGACCGGCCCTTCGACGTGGACGCCGATGTCGTCTGGACCCCGATGGCGCAGGGTGTCTGCCATGCGGCGCACGGCCGCGTCTTCCGCCCTGCCCTCGCGAAGCACGTATCCGGCGATCCCGCACATCTGCCCTGACCAATCCCAGAATCAAAGCCGAAAGCTACCACGTCCGGGCGGTCAACCGCGGCCAACGGTGTTAACTTAACCCGTCGTCTGAAAATCCAAGGCCCGGAACGACTTGCCCGAGCGCATCCTCATCATCCGCCTCAGCGCCATGGGCGACATCGTCATGGCCTCGCCGCTCATTGACGCGCTGCGCGCGCGCCGCCCCGACGCCTACCTGGCCTGGTTGGTGCAGCCGGAGTTCGCCCCCCTGCTGCGCGACCACCCCGGCCTCGACGAGGTGATCGTCTGGCCGCGGCGGCCGTGGGGCGAACTCTGGCGGGCGCGGCGTTACCACGACCTGTGGCGTTCCGTACAAGCGTTTCGTGACGAGTTGCGCCGGCGCCAGTTCGCCCTGGTGTTCGATATGCAAGGCCTTTTGAAGAGCGCTCTGTTCGCCTGGCTCAGCGGTGCGCCGCGGCGCATCGGCCTCGACTCGCGCGAGGGCAGCGGCAGGCTGATGACGGAGGTGGTCTCGAGCACCGCGGCAGACGGCGGCCTGATCGGTTCGGAGTACCGTCACCTCGCCGGCCTGCTCGGCCTCGACACTGACCGCTTTGCGATGCGGGTCGGGATCGGCGAGGCCGCCCGCCGCGCAGTCGCTCAACGGCTCGCCCAGACGACGCCGCCAATCGCCGTCATCTGCCCCTTCACCACCCGACCGCAGAAGCACTGGACGGACGACCACTGGATCGACCTGGCGCGGCGGCTGCGCCGGGAACTGGGCGCAAGCGTGCTGATGCTCGGCGGCCCCGGCGACACCGCTGCCGCCCGGGCCATCGCCGGGCACGCCCCCGTGCACAACCTGGTGGGCGAGACCGACCTTCAGGAGGCGGCCGAGGTCATCCGCCGGGCCGCCTGCCTGGTCGGTGTCGATACCGGGCTCACCCACCTCGGCACCGCCTTCGGCATACCCACGGTCGCCCTGTTCGGCTCCACTCGCCCCTACCTGCGTACCGACAGCCCGCGCACCCGGGTGATCTTCCACGCCCTGACCTGCGCGCCCTGCCGCCGCAGACCGACCTGCGGCGGCGCCTTCACCTGCATGACCGGCATCACCCCCGACGAGGTCCTCCGCGCGCTGCGCCCGCTGCTGGAGGCGGCGTGAGGGTCCTGCACGTCGAAGCCGGCCGCCACCTCTACGGCGGCGCGCGCCAGGTGCTCTACCTGCTCGAGGGTCTGGCTCGGCACGGCGTCGAGTCCGTGCTAGCCGCGCCGGCGGGCAGCGAGATCGCCATCCAGGCCAGTCCCCACGTGCGCGAGCTCAGGGCAATACCGATGGGCGGAGACCTCGATGCCCGCTTGCTGTTCCGCCTGCGGCGGCTCGCCTGCGAGGTGCGGCCGGACCTCGTTCACGTGCACAGCCGCCGCGGTGCCGACCTCTGGGGCGGGCTGGCGGCGCGGCTGACAGGGACGCCGGCCGTTCTCTCCCGCCGCGTGGACAACCCCGAACCGCGCTGGCTGGTCGCGGTCAAGTACCGGCCCTACCGCCGGGTGATTACCATCTCCGAGGGTATCCGTCAGGTGCTGCTCGCCGAGGGCCTGCCGTCCGCCAAGGTGATCTGCGTGCCGAGCGCCGTCCGCGCGGAGGAGTACCGGCGACCCTGCGACCGGGCAGCGTTTCGCCGCGCGTTGGGGATCCCGGCAACCGCACTACTCGCGGGCGTGATGGCGCAGCTGATCCGCCGCAAGGGCCACCGCCACCTCTTTGCCGCGCTACCCGCCGTGCTGCGGGACCACCCGGGCCTGCACGTCGTCGTGTTCGGCCAGGGACCGCTGCGCACGGCGCTGGAACGCGAGGTCGCGCTGGGGGGGCTGGCCGAACACGTGCACTTCCTCGGCTTTCGCGACGACCTGCCCGACCTGCTGGGCTGCCTCGATCTGGTCGTGCACCCCGCCGACATGGAGGGGCTCGGCGTCTCCCTGCTGCAGGCCGCTGCCGCCGGCCTGCCGCTGATCGGCACCCGCGCCGGGGGGATACCCGAGGTCGTACGCGACGGCATGTCGGGCCTGCTGATCGACCCGGGCGACGTCGAGGCTTTGGCGCAGGCAATGCGTCGGCTGCTGGCCGAGCCCGAACTGAGGGCCCGATTGGGCGCGGGTGGCCGGCGGCTGGTCGCCGAGCGCTTCGACGTCGAGGCCATGGTCAGCGGTAATATCGCGGTCTACCGCGGGGTCCTGAACGAGGGGGCGGCGTGAGCGTCGGCAGCAAGACCATGGGGGGCGCCGAACGCTGGTTCGTACGCTTCCTGCACGCCATGCGCGCGCACGGCGAACCGGCCGAGGCCGTGGTGCGCACCGGCAGCGAACTGGCGCGCTCGCACCTGGCCGGCATCCCGTTCCGCGAATCCCCCATGCGCACCGTCTGGGACCCCTGGTCGCGGCACCAGCTCACGCGCCTGGTGCGCGCTTCGGGTGTTCCCATCGTGCAGACCTACATGGGCCGGGCCACCCGGCTGCTGCGTCTGCCGCGGCCCGGCGCCCAGGTGCACGTCGCGCGCCTGGGCGGCTATTACAAGATCGATCCTTTCCGCAACGCGCACGCCTGGGTCGGCAACACCCGGGGGCTGTGCGACTGGCTGGTCCAGCAGGGCCTGCCCGCCGATCGCGTCTTCCACATCTACAACTTCGCCGAGCCGGCGCGGCCGCCCGAACCGGGCGAGGTCGAGGCGCTGCGGTGCGAGATCGGGGTCAGGGCGGAGGACGTGCTGCTACTCACCGCGGGACGCTTCGTCGACGT
>JARRQB010000154.1:0-5839 GCA_037382265.1 Gammaproteobacteria bacterium
CGCGCCGCGACGGACGACCTGCTGCGCTCGCGCATTCGTATCCACTCGCTCAACTTCATGCGCGGGCGCACCTTTCTGAACAAGTACATCATCCTCGACGAGGCGCAGAACCTCACGGCCAAGCAGATGAAGACCCTGATCACCCGCGCCGGCCCGGGAACCAAGATCGTGTGCCTGGGCAACATCGCTCAGATTGACACCCCCTACCTGACCGAGACCACCTCCGGGCTGACCTACGTAGTTGACCGCTTCAAGGACTGGGCGCACAGCGGCCACATCACGCTGCTGCGCGGCGAGCGCTCGCGGCTCGCCGACTTCGCCTCGGAGACCCTTTGAGCAACCGGGCAACGACGCCGACCGCCGGCTGACTAGGTGTTTTGCGCGATGTAGGCCTGCAACTCGCCGGCAGCCTTGTCGAAGGCCTCGCGCAGCGCCGGCAGCGCCGCGACGGCGGCCGTGCGGCGCGACTCGCGGGCATTGAATTCGATCTCGCGGGCCAGGCGCGACACGCGCATGGCCCCCATGTTGGCGCTGCTCGACTTGAGCGAGTGCGCCGGCCTCACCATCGCCTCGACGTCGCCCACCCTGGCGGCCGTTTCCAGTTCCGCCAGCTGGGTCGGGACCTTTTCCAAGAACTGCACGATCAGGCGGGCGAATTCGTCCTCCATGATGTCCTTGAGATCGTCCAGCACGCCCCGGTCGAGTGCCCCTGCCGTCTCCACGGGCGCGCTCTGCGCTGACACCGGCGCGCCCTCGACCGCCCGTCCGGACTCCCGTGCGGGAGCGACCGCGTCGTCCCGCGTCTGGCGTCCGGGAGCCGCTGCGGGGGCGGGCGGCTCGCCGCTACGCCGCGCCCCCAACCATCGGCCCAGCGTCACTCGGAGCGTGCCGAGGTCGATCGGCTTGGGCAGATAATCATCCATCCCCGCCTCCAGGCAGCGCTCGCGATCCCCCTGCATCGCGTTGGCGGTCATGGCCACGACGGGTACCGGGTCGATCGTGCCCGAGCGCTCCATCTCGCGGATCTTGCGCGTCGCCTCGTAACCGTCCATCACCGGCATCTGTACGTCCATCAGGACCAGGGCGAAGGGCCCTTCGCGCTCGATCCGCAACAGGCACTCGTGCCCGTCCTCGGCCACGCTCACGATCATCCCCAGACGCTCCAGCAGACGCCGGGCGACCGCTAGGTTGATCGGGTTGTCCTCCACCAGCAGCACCCTGGCCTCCGGCAGGGTCTCCCCGAACGCCACTTCCGATGCCATCAGCGCGGGGGCCCAGGCCGCCTTCTCGCCGGCGTCGATCCCGGGGGCCGTCCGCCACGCCGATTCGCCCACGTCCAACAGGCGGTCCAACTCGAACTTCAGCTTCTCGCGCTGCAGCGAAGCGCCCCGGTAGCGCTTGAACGCCTCGACGTCGCCGCCCGGCGGGGCGACGATCAGGATCGGCAGCGCGCCCAGCAGGCGCTCGGTCTGCAGCTCGCGCACCAGACTCGCGACACCCTTTTCGTGACCGCGAATGTCCACGATCACGACGTCGAACTTCCAACTGTCGCCGAGCACCGCGGAGTTCTTGAGCTTGCCGAGGGCGGCTATGGCGCTGTCGGCACGGACCTCCAGGATACCCAGCCCCTGCAGCAGATTGGTCAGCTGTTCGCGCTCGACCGAGTCCTTCACCAGCGTGAGGGCACGTACGCCGTGCAGGTCGCGCCGCACCGAGGGCACGTCGTGCAGGGAGCGGCGCATCGGCAGCAGGAACCAGAAGGTCGATCCCTTGTTGATGCTGGTCCGCACGCCGATACGACCGCCCATCAGTTCGACCAGCCGCTTGCAGATCACCAGGCCCAGGCCGGTGCCGCCGTGCTTACGGGTGGTCGAGGCGTCGGCCTGGGTGAAGGACTGGAACAGGCGGCGGGCGGCATCCTGGGTCATGCCGACACCGGTGTCCGTGACCGCGAACAACAGGTCCACGTTCTTGTGGTCCATGCGCTGGCGCTTGACCTCGAGGCGAATCCCGCCCTGATTGGTGAACTTGACCGCGTTGCTGACCAGATTGGTCAACACCTGACGCAGCCGAATCGGGTCGCCCCTGACCGCCTCGGGCACACCGTCGTGGACGTGAACGCTCAAGCCGAGGCCCTTGCCCTCGGCCGCCCGGCCCATCAGGTCGGCCACCGACTCGACCAGTTCCTGGACGTTGACCTCGATGTTCTCGAGTTCGAGCTTGCCCGCCTCGACCTTCGCGTAATCGAGGATGTCGTTGATCAGGCGCAGCAGGTGGCGCGACGACTTGTAGGCGGTGTCGAGGTACTCCTGCTGCTCGGTGTTCAGGCCGGTGTCCTGGAGCAACTCGAGGATCGGCAGAATGCCGTTGAGCGGAGTGCGGATCTCGTGGCTCATGGTGGCCAGGAACTCGGTCTTGGCGCGCGTCGCCTCCTCGGCGGCGTCCCGCGCCCGGGTCAGTTCCTTTTCCATGGCCCGCCGCTGCTCCGCCTCGAAGGCCGTGCGTTGTTCGCTCGCCTCCAAGTCGCGGCGCAGGGCCGCCGCGTGGTGACTCGCCAGCATCTCGGCGTCGACCAGCCGCGCCACCCGGCGCGACAGCGCGGCCCCCGCCAGCAACGCGGCCGCCGCGGCCACCAGCAGTACGCCGCTTGGCAGGGGCGCAGGCGCGAGCGCCTGCCAGGGCACCGGCAACAGCCACGCCGCCAGCGCCACCGCTCCGCTGCAGACGACGGCCCCGGGCAGCCAGTGCACGAAGGGCAGCAGCCAGACCGCGACACCAATCCAGGGCGCCACCGGGCCCGCGTCGGCGACCACGCCCGGCAGGCGCGCCGACTGCGGCGCCAGGTACAGCCAGCAGATCAGCGCCGCCAACGCGATCGCCAGGCTGACCAGCCGAGCCGCACGCACCCGGTAACGCCCACGCCGACCGAACCGGTGCAGCGCAGCCCAAACGGCGGCGCCACCCAGCAGCAACAGCACGGCGCTGGCAAACGTGGCCGGCGACGAGGTGGCCGGCAACGACCCGACACCGTACAGCAGCGCCAGGGCGATGCTGCAGGCGCCGGCAACCCCGACCCAGCGCATCAGCCAGCGCGCGCGCACCACGTCGATGCCGTCGGGCGGCCGCGGCTGGCTCGTCGGCGGCACCTGCGGCGGCGGGGCAGAGGTTGCCTGGGGGCTCGAATCGACCAAGGTCCCTGTTCCGGGCTATAGTGGCGAGGAGGTCAAACGTCTATCATAGGGTCACCGATCGCGGTCTGCATCAGGCTTGCCGTCCACGGCCGGTGCGGCGAGGAAGCTAAGGACGCCAACCCCCGGGCAAGCACTGCGGATGCCAGACACTCCAAGCAGCAACACGATGGTGGAACACGACGGCCGGCGGGCCTTCCTCGCGGAGATCCCCCAGCGACTGGCGGCCATCGAGGAGAACTGGGGCGAACTGCGCGCCGGCAGCTGGCAGGAGAAGCTGCTCGAACAGTTGTACACGCGCATTCGGGACCTCGCGGATGCCGCAAACCAGTTCGACCTGTTTCAACTGGGCGAGAGCATCTTCTCCGCAGAGGTCTATCTCAGCTCGTTCGTCGACGACGTGTCCCAGCCCAACCCGCGTCAGCTCGAGGAGCTGGACGGGCTCATCCGCGCGCTGCGTGCCGCCGCGGACAGTCTGGCGGACGAAGAGGCGAAACGACCGGCGTCCAGGCAATCGGTGGTCTACACCCTGAGCGACGGTGGCGAGCTCGTCGGCAAGGTCGCCGAGGCGCTGCAGCAGCGTGACACCCGGACCGAGAACTTCGACGACGCCAAGGCCCTCATCGACGCCGTGGACCGCGAGCAGCCCGACGCCGTGGTGGTGGACACCGCGCAGCTGCCGCAGGTCGGGCGCGTTTCGACCGAACTGGTGAGGCTGCAGGCCCACCAGGCGCTGCGCATACCGCTGGTTTTCGTCAGCGGTTCGAAGAACCTGCAACTGCGGATCGACGCCATGCGCGCCGGTGGCGACGCCTATTTCGTGGCCCCCCTCGACGCGCCGCGGGTTGCCGACCGCATCATCCGCCTGGCCCACCCCGACGAGTCCGAACCGCGCAAAGTCATGGTGGTCGAAGACGACCCGACCCAGGCCGACTTCGCGGGATCGATTCTGCGCAAGGCGGGGATGGAAGTCCGCGTCGTGACCGAACCGCTGAGCGTCATGCAGGAACTGGAGGCTTTCAAACCCGACCTCATCCTGATGGACATCTACATGCCGGATGTCAACGGCATCGAGCTGACCACCATCATCCGCGAGCACAACGCCTTCGCCACGACCCCGATCGTGTTTCTGTCGGGCGAACAGGACACCGACAAGCAGCTGGACGCGCTGAGCGTGGGTGGTGACGACTTCATCGCCAAGCCCATTCGCCCCAAGCACCTGCTGGCCATCGTCGAGCACCGCATTCAGCGCGCGCGCTCGGTCATGCAGGCAGTCGGGGCGCGCCGCGAGCGCGACCGGGTTACCGGCCTGTTCAACCGCCGCCACTTTTTCGAGCGTATCGCGCGGGCGGTCGAGTCGCCCGAGTCGCACCAGCGGCCGGCGGCCATCGTGCACATCCAACCCGATCGCCTCGGCGAACTGCGCCAGCAGCAGGGCATCGGGGCCGTGGACACCATGATTGCCGATCTCGGCGAGCGCGTGCGGAGCCTGGTGTCGGCGGCGGACGTGGCGTCGCGCTTCGACGAGAACACCATCGCCCTGTTCGCGCGTCGCGAGAATGCCGCCGAGATTGCCGACCTCGCCGAGCGGCTGCGTCAGGCCGTTGCCGAGCGGCCCTTCGCCATGGGCGGACAGGCCGTGAAGGTCACCGCGAGCGTGGGCTACTGCCTGCTCGAGGCCGGACAGGACGACGCCGCCGGGCTGGCCGCGAGAGCCGAACGCGCCTCGACGCTGGCCGCCAGCGAGGGCGGCAACCGCGTGGTTGCCTACGCCCCGCCGCGCACCGGAGCGGCGCCCGCCGGCGGCGCACCCCCGATCGTCGACCACATCCGCGAGGCCGTGCACGACGACCGGCTGGTCGTGCAGTATCAACCGCTGCTCGACCTGCGCGCGCGCGGCAGCGAGAACTACGAACTCCTGTTGTGCGTGCCCCACCCCAGCGGCGATCTCTACACCGAGGCCGAGTATCGGGAAGCGGCGGCAGAAGCCAATCTGTTGGACGCACTGGACCGCTGGCTGGTGGAGCGCGCGGTCGAGCAGATCAAGCGCCGTCGCGACGCGTCGCGCCACCCGCACCTGTTCATTCGCCAGCTGGGTAACGAGGCCCTCAGCGGCGAGTTTCCGGCCTGGCTCGCGGGCCGCCTGAGGTCACTGCAAACGGTCGGCACCGGCTTGGTGCTCGACTATCGGCTCGCGGACGTGTCTCAGCACCTCAAGGCCGCCCAGCAGACCTTTCGGGCACTGCACGACATGGACATCCAGATCGCGCTGTCACGCTTTCCCGAGAAGCCCGCGGCGTTCAAGGTGCTGCGTTTTCTGCAGGCCGACTACATCGAGGTCACGCCGCGCCTGCTCAAGGCCGACCCGGAGACGATCCGCTTCGTCGTCGGCGAGGCCCACAAGGCCGACGCACAGGTGATCGTCGGCAACATCGACGACGCCAAGAGCGTCGATCTGCATTGGTCGGCCGGCGCCGACTACATCCAGGGCAATTTCATCCAGCGGCCGCTGGAGAACATGGATTACGACTTTTTCCAGGTCGTCGTCTGATCGCGGCCGCAGCGCGGTCGTCAGGTCTCCGCCAGGGCCTGTCGATCGGGCCAGGCGTTCAACACCGCATTCACGACGGTCGCCAGCGGAATCGCGAAGA
>JARRQB010000155.1:0-7298 GCA_037382265.1 Gammaproteobacteria bacterium
AGGCGCCCGCGGATCATGGGGTAGACCCCGGAATTGGCGATACCGTGCGCGGCCAGCAGCCCCTGGAGTTCGGCTACCTCGTCGGGCTGGATATTGAGCATGAAGTGGTCCGGCGTGTCGGCGGGCAGGCTGTCGCGCCAGGCCGAGAGCAGATCGACGCGAACCATCGCCAGCAGCAACAGGGCGAGAATGCCCAGGCCGAACCCGGCGGCCTGCAGGGCGGTGAGGCCCGGCCGCCGCGCCAGGGTCGCCAGCCCGAAGGCCCACGCGGCACGACTGCGGCGGGCTACGCGGCGCAGCCCCGAGAGCAGGGCCCGGGCGGCGAGGGCGAGCAGCAGCACGGTGGCCGCCACTCCGCCGAGCACCCGGCCCGCGAGGGCCAGGTCGCCCGCCTGCCAGAGCACCAGCGCGGCCATACTGCCGGCGGCCAGTCCCCAGGCCAGCCAGGCGGCAACCGGCGGCGGGTCGAGATCGCGCCGCAGCACACGCAGCGGGGGCACGCGGCGCAGGCGCAGCAGCGGCGGCAGAGCAAAACCCAGCAGTAGCACCAGTCCGATTGCGAGACCGTGGAGGGCGGGCAGGGGCCCGGGCAGCGGCAGGCCCTCTCCGAACCAGTGCCCGATCAGGGCGCTCAGTCCGAATTGTGCGAGGTAGCCGGCGGCGCTGCCGGCCAGTGACGCGGCGAGCCCCAGTAGCGCCAGCCGCAGGGCGAAGGCGGCGAAGATTCGCCCGCCCGGCAGGCCGAGACAGCGCAGCACGGCAGCCGCATCGGTCTGGCGCTCGACGAACAGGTGCGTCGACAGCGCGACCGCAGCGCCGGCGAGCAGCACCGCGCACAGCGCCGCCAAGCCGAGGAAGCGGCCGCCGCGCTCGAGCGCGACGCGCAGTTCCGGTCGGGCGTTGGCGATCGTGAGCAACTCGGTACCTTCGGGGAGCCGTTGGCGGGCCCAGCGCTGGTAGCCGGTGACGGCAGCGGCGTCCCCGGCGAGCAGCAGCCGGTGCTTCACCCGGCTGGCCGGGCCGAGCAGTCCGGAACGCTCCGCATCCGCATAGCCGATCAGCACGCGCGGCGCGAAGCGCACCAGGTTGCCGCCCCGATCGGGCTCGTGGGCGATGGTGTCGGCGATGCGCAGGCGGATCTCGCCCAGCGGCAGAGTGCCGCCGATCGCCGCCGCGAGCGTCGTCAACAGCCGCTGCTCCACCCAGGCGCTACCCTCAGGGGGCGGTGCCGTGGCCGGGCCGGTGCCAAGCCGCAGTTCACCGCGCAGCGGATAGCCGGGCCCGACCACCTTGACCTGGACCAGCACGGGGCGATCGTCGTGGAACACCACGCTGGGAAACTCCATGGTGCGGGCGAACCTCAGGCCGCGGCGCTCGGCCTCGGCGGTGAATGCGTCGCCGAGCGCTCTGCCGTGCTCGAGCGCCAGGTCCGCGGCCAGCAAGTGGGCGCCCTGGCGCTCCAGACCGCGGCCGACCCGATCGGTGAAGAACGCCACCGCCGTCAGTGCGGTGACTGCCAGACCGACCGACAGCAGTAGCGCCCGGAGTTCGCCGGAGCGCAGGTCGGCGCGGAGGAACCGGGCGGCGAGCTGCCAGGGGTTCATGCGATCGCCTCGAGTCGCCCGCCGACCAGCCGATAGCGCCGGTCGCAGCGGGCGGCGAGCGCTGGGTCGTGGGTCACCAGCACGAGCGCGGTGCCGTGTTCGTCACGCAGCCTAAACAGCACGTCGATGACGTGGCGGCCGGTGTCGGCGTCGAGGTTACCGGTCGGCTCGTCGGCGAACAGCAGGCCGGGCGACCCGGCGAAGGCGCGCGCGATGGCCACGCGTTGCTGCTCGCCGCCGGACAGCTGATTCGGGTAGTGGCCGGCGCGCTCGCGCAAGCCGACTGCGTCCAGCAGCGCGACGGCGTCGCCCGCGACGCGCGTTGCGCCGGCCAGCGCCAGCGGCAGGGACACGTTTTCCTCCGCCGTCATGCCGGCGATCAGGTGGAATGCCTGAAACACGAAGCCGACCCGACCGGCGCGGATGGCGGCGCGGCCGTCCTCGTCCAGCGGCCCGAGGTCGTGGCCGAACAGTGAAACCTCGCCGCCGCTGGCGGTGTCCAAACCCGCTAGCAGCCCGAGCAGGGTGGACTTGCCGGCGCCCGAGGTGCCGAGGATGGAAACCGCGTCTCCGGCGTTCACCTCGAGGTCGACACCCTGCAAAATGGTGAGTGGTCCACCGGGTGCCTGTACCCGTTTGGTCAATGCGGAGGCCCGAATGACGTTCAAACTCGCGTCCTGGCGACGACTTGCGCTTTGCTTCACCTTCGTGCTCCTCGCGCCCGCCGTCGTCGGGGCCGCGCCTAAGATCCTGGTTCTGGGCGACAGCCTTAGCGCCGCTTATGGCATCCCTGCACGGCAGGGCTGGGTTCGATTGTTGCAGGAGCGCCTGCGCGACGCCGGCTACACCCACGAGGTCGTCAATGCCAGCATCTCGGGCGACACCACACGCGGCGGCTTGTCGCGCCTGCCGGCGGCGCTCGAACTGCACCGCCCGACCCTGGTGGTCGTGGAGCTCGGCGGCAACGACGGCCTACGCGGCTTTGGGCCGGGCGAGACCCGTCAGCATCTCGAGCAGATCGTAGGCCACGTGCGCGAGGCCGGTGCCGAGGCGTTGCTGCTGGGGGTTCAACTACCTGGGAACTATGGCAGTGCCTTCCGCGCCAAGTTCCACCAGGTTTACCACGATGTGGCCAGGGACGAAGCCGTTGCCCTGGTGCCGTCTTTCCTCGACGGCGTCGCCGAGGACCGTTCGTTGATGCAGGCGGACGGCATTCACCCGTCTGCCGCAGCCCAGCCACGTATTCTAGAGAACGTGTGGCCCGCACTCGCGCCCCTGCTCTGACCGCGCCGCCACCGGCGGTGTCCGGCGGCGGCGCGCCCGTGAAGCGCAGAGGACTTCCGGCCGGTCGCGCCGCTAGCGATGAAGGACCACCCCTCGCGGCTGGAGCAGGAGAGCCGGTGACTCGCAACGATAAGATTCCAAGGCATGCCTACTGGCTGCCGCTGCTGCTTTGTCTGCCGGGGCTGGCGCACGCGCTGAGCCTCGGCGACGTCGCCATGAGATCCTTCCTGATGGAGCCCTTGGTGGCCGAAATTCCTCTGCGCGCGGCTTCGCCGACCGAGGTGGAGGACGTGAGAGTCCGGCTGGCGGAACCCGCGGAGTTCGACCGCTTCGGCATCGAGCGCACGCGGTTGCACGACGACATGCGTTTCGAGGTCGAGTCGCGCGGCGACGCCTGGATGGTGATCGTGCGCACCCTCCAGCCGGTGCGCGAGCCCTATCTGGCCTTTCCGGTCAGCGCCGTGTGGCGCGACGGCCAGGTGCTGCGCGAGTACACCGTCTTCGTTGATCCGCGCCCGCTGCGCAACGCCGCCACGGCGGCGCCGCGTGCCGCGGTCGCCCAGGCGACGCCGCGGCCGCCCACGGCACGGCCGCAGACCGTGCGCGAGCGCTACGGGCCCGTGCAGCGGGGCGAAACCGCTTGGCCGATCGCCCGGCGCCTCAAGCCCGCCGGCGTGACCACCGAGCAGATGTTGATGGCACTGCAGCGCGTCAACCCGGAGGCCTTCGTCGGCGGCAATGTGAATAACCTGCGCGCCGGTGCCGTGCTGCGCGTGCCGAACGCTGAGGATCTTGCGGCGGTAACGCCGGCTGCGGCTCGCGGCGCCTTCGCGGCGCAGAACGAGGCCTGGCGCAACCGCGGCCGGGCGCCGGAGCCGGGCGCGCCGGCGACCGCCGTGGCTGCGACGCAGCCCCCGGCGAGTGCGCCGAAGCCGGCGCAGGTAGCCCAGCCCGAGGCAGCGACCGAGTCCGAGTTGCGCATTCTCGAGGGGCAAGCGGAACCGGCTGCCGAGGCTGCCCCGACCGCGCACGAGACGGCCGGGCGGGCCGAACTCGAACGTCGCCTGCTGCTGACGCTCGAGTCCGCCGAGGCGACACGTCTGGAATTTCAATCGCTCAACGAGGAGGTCGAGCGTCTGACCTCGCAGATGGATCGGATGCAACGGTTGCTCGAACTGAAGGAGCGCCAGATCGCGGCCCTGACCACGGTGAAGGGCAGCCGGGCCGTGGCGCAGCCTGCCGCAGGGCCCAGCGCTGCCGCGTTACCCCAACGCGAGGCCTCGCCGAGTGTGGCGAGCGTTGCCGCGTCCGTGCCACCCCCTGAGGCCGCCGACCTGCTGCAGAACTGGTGGTTGGCAGCGGTCGTGGTGATTTTGCTGCTGCTCATCCTGGTGCTGTTGGTCCTGTTGTGGCGCCGCCCGTCCGGCCAGGCGCAGGGCGGACTTCCAGAGCAGGACAGACCCTATGCCCACGAGGTCGCCGCCTACTCCGTGGCAGGGATCGGCACCGCGGCCACCACGGAAGCCGAGTTGGCCGCGGAGTTCGCCGAAGAAGACGCCCAGCGCTTCCTCGACGAACTCGAGCGTTCCGCGCCGCCGGCGCGGCCCGCATCCGGCGCGGCGCGCAGCACCCAGGGTCCCGCTCTCGTAAACGACGATCCTTTCGCGATCAGCGACGACGATATCGCCGCCCTGGGCAGCGAACTCGACGACGCGGAGGAGACGGACAGCTGGTTGCGGGAGACGTCCGGCGACGACGAAGCCCAGGCAGGGTCGGCGGAGATCGACGCGCTGTTGACGGACCTCGAGGTCGAGGAGCCGCCGGGCGGGAGCGAGCGGGTGATGAGCGAGCCGGTGGTCGATCGCGAAGAAGAACTGCCCGACCTCGATGTGCCGCTGGACGTCGACGCGCTGGACGAGGTCGAACTGGAAGCGGCGCTGGAACAGGCTGCGGACCGAGCCGAGGACCACGCCGCGGCCGGTGTCGAGGACGACGCCGAGGCGATGGAGCTAAAGCTGGAACTCGCGCGCGCCTATCTCGAAATCGGCGACGTCGAGGGCGCCCGGGAGATCCTCGACAAGGTGGTCGAGGGTTCGATGTCCGGCGACCAGCTCACCGAGGCCAAGGAACTGCTCAACGCCCTGAAGTGAAGGTCCGGGGGCGGGCCACGAGCTCGGTGAACGTGCTGGCAGTAGCCGTGCTCGCGGCACAACGGGCAGGCGCTTCCGCCCTCGGCCCCTGGCCGAACCTCTCAGCACGCTGGTCGACGGCTGTGCCGCAAGCGGCCCACCTTCTGTTTGGTAGCCACGGCTATCGCTTTCGCGCCAGGGCGGCGTCGGTGCAGCGCTTGCCGCCGATTCCCGGGTAACTTCCGGGAAACAAGACTCAGCGCTGCTGGTTCCACCACCGTTGGACGATGCCGGAGACGTCGAGATCTTCCGGCCCCTCGCGCCAGCTCCTGGCGAGCGGGGCGTCGCTGCTGGAGGGCGGTGGGTCCGGCGGGTAGATCTGGAAGCGGGTCGGCATCGGCGCCGCTTCGCCCACCACCAGAGCCTCGCCGCGCCGCAGCGTGGTCAGCACCTCGGCCAGGTTCTGCTCGCCCTCGGGCAGCAGTCGGCGCACGTAGGCTTGGTCGTCGGGGTTCGTCAGGCGCAGGCAGATGTAGTTGCCGCACTGGGCGAGCACCGTCTCCGACAATTCCGTCGGCCGCTGGCTGACGACGCACAGACCCACCCCGTACTTACGTCCCTCCTTGGCGATGCGTTCCATGGCTCGCCGGGTACCGGTGTGCTGGGTGTCGCTCTCGCGCGGCAGGTACTGGTGCGCCTCCTCGCACACCAGCAGGTTCGGGAACTCGCGCCGCTGCGGGTTCCAGTAGTTGAACTCGAAGGCGAGGCGGCCGATCTGGGCGGACACTGTCGGCCGCACGTCGGACGGCACGGGACTCAGATCGATCACGGTGATCTGCCGCTTGGGCTCGCCCAGGCCGATGAAGTCGCGCAGCAGGCCTTCCAGGTCGGTCGACTCGGTGCGCTTCTTCGGCCGGAACAGGAAGTCGTAGCGGGAGTCGTTGAACAACGCCTGGAATCGCACCAAGAACTCGTCGAACAGACCGAACAGCGGACCCTTGGTCTTGCCGAAGTCCAGCTGGTGTTCGTTCGCCTTCTTGCAGTGGAGGTACAGCTCCTTGATGGAGAAATAGACCGGCGAGTCGACCGACAGGCGGTCGATCGACAGGTCGATGTTGGCCTTGCGGCGCAGTGCGTACAGCGCCTCGCGAATGAAGGCGATGTGTACCGAGGCGTTCGGGTCGGTTCGGTCGACCAGCAGGTCGACCAGCTCAGAGTAGGTCAGCAGCCAGTACGGGATCTCCAGCTCGCGCGCGTCGACGTGGCGCACCACGTGCTCCGGGAAGGCACTGCGCAGCTTGCCGTGACTGTCGCGCCAGCCGTACTCCCCGTGCAGGTCCAGCAGGACCACGTGGGCGCGCGGCATCACCTTGACCGCGCGCTGCAGCAGGCTCGCCACGGTCCAGGACTTGCCCGCACCGGACTGGCCGAGGATTGCCAGGTGCCGGGTAAACAGGAAATTCGGATCCAGGTACACCTTCAATTCGGGGCGGTTGCTGAGCCTGCCGAGGTCCAGCCCCTGTTCGGTGAAGGCGGCGAACATGCTCTCGGCGTCGCGCGCGGTGGTCAGCAGCACCTCGGCGCCGGGAACCGGGAAGCGGTTCACGCCGCGGCTGAACCGGCCGTCGGCGGCCAGCTCGCCAAGCGGCAGCAGCGCGACCCTTCGGATCGAGCCGGGTTCCTCCCACACGCGCTGCACTTGCGCGAGCAGGCTGTTGCCTGCCTGTCGGATCAGCACGTGGGTGCCCAGCTGTCCGATCGTGATTTCCTCCGAGTCGACCCGCGCGATGGGCTGAAAGGTGCGGTCGCGCGAGCGCAGGGTGGCGACCAGAAGATCGCCGGAGACTTCGGTGATGTTGCCGATCAGCGGTGAGTCGTGCTCGGGAAGGGTGGCGTGTTCCATGGTGTCGAGGGTGTCCTTGTGCGTGAGTTCGGGCCCGCACGGCCGGCTTCCGGCGCGTCGTCGCGGAAACCGGCTGCGATGCGTTGAATGCAAGTGTTATCGGACGGTTACAATCCGAAGTTTAGTCACTGTGACCCAGCACCCCGTGAGGAGCGACTCATGCCTCGTATCACCGTCATAGGCGCGGGCTTCGGTGCCTTGACCGCCGTGCGCCGCTTGCGGGCCGCCGACCAGGGGCTGCAGATCGACCTGATCGCCCCCCGGCCGGAGTTCGTTTACTACCCGGGCACGATCTGGTTCCCGACCGGGTTGCGGCAACCCGAGGACCTGGTGCTGCCGCTGCACGGTTTCTTCGAGCGCCAGCGGGTGAACTATCAC